>CAYPYC010000130.1:0-4018 GCA_964414905.1 uncultured Dehalococcoidia bacterium | reverse complement strand
AGAGACTTTAATTCCAGCTGTGAAAGGTACTGTGCTAGATGTAGATATCCAATCGAATAAAAGGTTGGTGAAATTCATTTAAATATCAAAAAAATCTAATAAGAAGTAATCTTTTGTTATCTCGGGTTTATGTCATAATAGATTTGAGTTTTATGCTATTTCTTGTATATAGGAGGTGTTAGGATGTCTGGACATTCTAAATGGTCAACCATAAAACATAAAAAAGGTGTGACTGATGCAAGGAGGGGTAAATTATTTACCAAATTAGCTAAAGAAATAATTGTAGCTGCAAGGCAAGGTGGGGAAGATGTAGATAAAAATTTCAGATTAAGATTAGCTATCCAAAAAGCAAAAGAAAGTAATATGCCTAATGATACTATCAATCGGGCAGTGAAAAAAGCTACTGGTGGAGCTGGTTCCGGAGAGCAGATGGATGAGGTTGTTTATGAAGGGTATGGCCCTGGAGGAACGGCTGTTTTAGTTGAGGTATTAACTGACAATAAAAATCGTTCAGTTTCTGCGATAAGATCTACTTTTACCAAAGGTGGTGGGAATTTGGCTGAATCTGGTGCTGTTGCCTGGCAGTTTGATAAAAAAGGATTGATAATTGTTAAATCAGAGTCAAATGATGAAGCAGAAGAATTAGAGCTTGTAGCAATTGACGCAGGTGCTGAAGATATTGATACTGATGATGAGTCATTATACATATACACTGATGTTACATCGATAGAATCTGTTCGCACAAAGTTGGAGGAAAATAATATGGATATCACAAACACAGAGATATCCATGGTTCCTAAAACCACTCTTCAATTGGATTCAAAAGCATCAATTCAAACAATGAGACTTTTGGACAGTTTAGACGAAATAGATGATGTTCAAAAAGTTTATTCAAATGCTGATTATACTGATGAATCTTTAGTTCAATACCAGAGTCAAAACTGATTTTAAATATCAAGGCAGGAGCTTCGTTTTGCGTATTATGGGTATAGATCCGGGTACTGTAAGGATGGGAGTGGGAATCTTGGATGAATCTGGAGATGAACTTACGTTGGTTCATACCGGAGTCTTAAAAACACCTAATTCACTTGAGATGCATTTTAGATTAAGTGAACTGTTTGACCAACTAATCGAAATCTCTAATGAATTTAAACCCGATCAAATAGCGATAGAAAGTGTATTTTCTAAAGTAAATTTTAAATCAGCAATAGCGATAGGGCAGGCTCAAGCATTGGGTCTAATTGTTGCCGGTAAAATGGAATTACCGGTTCATTTTTATACTCCTACACAAGTAAAAAAATCTGTAACCAATTACGGGTTGGGTACCAAACAACAAGTTCAAGACACTCTTAAAGTAATATTTGGGGTAGAACATGATTTGGGCTTGTATGATGCCTCTGATGCTTTAGCGGTTGGGGTTTGTCATGCAAATTCGATACGGTTCAATGAAATAATTGAAAAAGAAGTGTTCTAATTTTTTGTTAGGCGCGATTAATAATTATTGCAAGGGGTTGGTTTATGATAACTCAGTTAGAAGGTAAATTGATTGGTTCTGGTGTAGATTGGGTAGATTTGCAATTAATTGGGGTAACATTAAGAGTTTTTGTTCCAGAAAATACTGTTGATGGGCGCAATCTAAAAGGTGGAATATTAAGGCTATATACAGTATTTGTAATAAAAGATGATTCTCCTATTTTATATGGATTCAAAGATGGAGAAACTCGTTCTGTATTTGATTCGTTAAATAAAGTGAATGGTATTGGTCCTAAATTAGCGTTAAGTATATTATCGAAATTTGACTATAATTCTCTTACATTGGCTGTAGAAAGTGGTGATATTGACTCTTTAAGTCAAGTTCCAGGAGTTGCCAAAAGAACTGCAAGTAGAATCATGCTTGAACTTTCCGGCAAACTTGAATTTCAAAGTGATTCTGGTTTAGAATCCACCGAAGTTGAAAATATAGTACAGGCTCTTACATCGCTTGGTTATAGTAACAGTGAAGTATTCAAAGTGATTAACTCTGGCAAAATTAGTTCCTTACCTACGCCCGAGGAGAAAATCCGCGCCTGTTTAGAAATATTGAGTTCAGGTGCATAATTTGAATACTGATATGGACCTATGGTCTGATATATATGATCAGGTATATTCCGATGTGAATGATGATATTGATTTTTATGTTCAAGAATCTATTTTAAGTAAAGGGTCAGTATTGGAATTAGGATGTGGTACTGGTCGAGTTACATTTCCTATAGCCGAAGCGGGTATAGATTTATTAGCTTTAGACAATTCGATGGAAATGATGAAAGTTGCACTTGAAAAAATAAATTATCAAGATACCGTTTATCCTAATTTGCAATTTGTTAGGTCCGATATGAGGAATTTTACTTTTAATAAAAAATTTAATTTAATTATAATTCCGTTTAGAGGATTTCAATCATTACTTAATGTTTATGACCAAATTCAAGCAATTTTAAATATAAAAAATCATTTGACTAAAAATGGAAGATTTATATTTAATGCATTTGTTCCAAATTCGGAATCTATGTCTAGTGCTCACGATGTTTTATACCATAACAAAGATGTTCAAGATATCGATAACAATCGTAAGTTTATTATTTGGAATCAAAGCGAATATGATCAATTTAATCAAATAGTGCATACACGCATTGTAGTAGACGAATTAAATAATACAGGACAGGCGGTTAATCGTTTTTATAGAGATTTTTCTCTACGTTATGGATTTCGATGGGAATTATATCATTTATTAATATCTCACGGGTTTAAGCTATTAAATCTTTATGGAGATTTTGAAAAGTCAGATTTTGATGATTCGAGCACGGAAATGATATGGGAATTTGGTTTGGAATAAGTTTAATAGCTACTAATTATTCTATATCCAATTTGCTAATTTAGTGAATTTATTTTATTTAAGCAGAACACATAACTATCCTATATGGTAATTCAATCGTTTTAGTGGTTAGAAGCCGTTTTTTAAGGAGATAATTCCATGATAAAGAAAGTATATATACTTGTCGCATTTGTTGCTTTATCGATGATTTTGGGGTGTGGTGATGCAGATACGTCCTCAAGTATTGAAAATATAAATGAAATTCAAAATCCAGTTTCAACAAATGTTGTTGAAATGAAAGAATTTACAGACAAAACCATCAATAAAGTTGTGGTTAACGAAAGTGTTTCTCAACCACGAAATGAAATTCTAAATGTTAGTGAAGATAATACAGACGTACCTTATATAAACGTGATAGGTGCATATGAATCGGCAATAAACGATGTATACAATAGGGTACTTCCTTCTATAGTACATGTTGAAGTTGAATATGATTCATCGTCATTAAACGCATATACTCAACAACGGAACTCATCACGAAGCGAAGGTTCAGGATTTGTTTGGGATAATCGTGGTCATATAATAACTAATCACCACGTTATTGCAAATGCAGCATCAATTAACGTTATATTTGCTGACTATTCAGAATATGAAGCAACTCTGGTGGGTAGTGATTCAGATTCTGATATAGCTGTATTGAAATTGGTTTCAAATAACAACTCTCCTGACCCAATCGAGCATGGTAATAGTGATGCTTTAAAGGTTGGGCAAATGGCTATTGCCATAGGAGCTCCATTTGGTCAGGAATTTACCGTTACAAGTGGAATAATAAGTGCATTAGGGAGAACCATACAGAGTGTAAGAGGCACATTTTCTAATCCTAAAATAATTCAAACGGACGCACCAATTAACCCAGGTAATTCTGGTGGCCCTTTGTTGGATAAACATGGCAAAGTAATAGGCATAAACTCTCAGATAGCTTCTGCAAGTGGGAGCAATGCTGGTGTCGGATTTGTTGTGCCCATAAATACTGCGAAACTTATTGTTCCAGAATTAATAAGTTCGGGTAAATTTGATCATCCATATCTAGGGATTTCAGGGGTAACTCTTAGAAGGAAAATGGCGGAATCTCTTGAAATACCTCCAACTACCAAAGGTATATTGGTGGCT
>CAYPYC010000129.1:0-4033 GCA_964414905.1 uncultured Dehalococcoidia bacterium | reverse complement strand
CCTTCAGACGCAATCCAAAAGCGGTACGTTTAAAGCAAAATAGAAGCGAAGCTCCTATAATTAAAGCAAAAATAATAGGCCAAATAGGCAACCCGTATTCTCCAAATCCTTGTATCCAAGCAGTGTCAGGGAATATATCCGTTCCACTTGTCGATGCAATACCTTCTCTCTTCCAAGGACCTATCACCAAATAAACTATTACTCCAGCAGCTACAAAATCAAGACCTAGCCCACCAAAGATTTCGTGCACTTTGGTTCTTACTTTTAATATCCCGCAAAATACAGCTATTAAACTTCCAAAAAGACTACCCAATAAAATTTCAAATACTGGGGCTGCTACAGTTTCCCCTATAAAGGAACGGGCTATAACAGTTGCTCCTATGGAGCCTGCCACAAGTTGACCTTCAATTCCGATGTTCCATAATCCTCCAGTAAAAGTCACTACCAATGCAAAAGCCGAAATGGACAATATCGCCGTAGTTAACAGCGTTCTAGTAAATCTATCAGTATTACCAAAAGCTCCATCTAAAAATGCTAAATAAACTTCAAATGGTGATGATCCAATAAGAATCAAAAATATTGATATTACCAAAAATACGATTATTAACGATATTAAGTTAGCTAAAATTGATTTAATTTCTGGCTTCATCTTTGAACCTACCTGAAATTAAATTCATGATATCTAATCTAGATAATTCTGCATTGGTACCATAACCGGCAATATCATCCCCATGGAAACAAATTATATAATCTGAATACATACAGATTTCATCTATATCATGAGATGAAAAAACTGTTAGAACTCTATCTTTTTTCGTTTCTGTAAGTTTGTCCCAAACAAATTGAGCTGACAAAACATCCAGACCTCTAGTTGGTTGTGCCATAGACAATATTTGAGTAGACTCGTCTATAAGAGACAACATCAACCGTTGCTGGTTACCACCAGAAAGATGAGAAACCTTCGAATCAATCTGACCTTTTATATCAAACTCAGTCATTAGACTAAAAGCATCTTTTTCAACTTTACCCCAATCAATTAAAGAATTACTGTTTGGTTGTGACAAAGCAAAATGTTCCAAAACTGATAAATCAGAAAACAATCCTTTTTCTAATCGATCTGAGGGCAAATATGTAATACTTTTTCGATCATCCAAAAAATTATTGTTATCAGATATGCTAGTTATTGAAATTTTATAGACATCTCCATCGAATATACTTTTTACAAATCCATCAGCTCCAGAACCCTGTAAACCAGCTATTCCTAAAATACACCCCTCAGGTACATCTTTAAATTCATCCAATCTATCACTTTCATTCGCAAACGATTGGATTTTCAAAAACCTATCCGCTTGCAAAGTAGGATTTACACGCGAATCAGTAGTATTTTCAGAGCCAAACATCAACCCAATTAACTTTTCAGAAGATGTAGGTAAATCCAATATGTCGACAACTTGACCACTCCTCATCACAGTAACCCGTCCACATATTTGAAGAACCTCGTCTATTTTATGAGAAACTAAAAGAATAGAATAACCATCTTCAGCTAATCTTTTCAAAGTATCAAAAACCATATTTTTTTGATCAAGAGAAAAAGCACTGGTAGGTTCATCTAGAATTATTACTTTAGCTCCGTTAAACAATAGCCTGAATAATTCAATTTGCTGCCTCTCACCAACAGACAAATTTTTAACTTGCGTATCAACATCTATTTCTAGTCCATAGTTTTTACAATATTCCCGAATTGTAATTCTTAACTTTTGGTAGTCCATAAATCTGTGATTTTTGCTTGACCCCACAATAAAACTTTCTATAATCGTGAGATTAGCGAAATCCCAAGGATCCTGTCCTAAAATACCAATTCCTATTCCCTGAGACTCTCGCACACTACCCAATTCAATCAACTGATCATTCGCATACAGTTTCCCTGAATCTGGTTTAATCAAACCAGCTAATATTTTGACCAAGGTTGATTTTCCTGCACCATTCTCACCAATTACTGCATGTATAGACCCAGACTCAATTACAAAGGAAACAGAATCATTAGCAACTAAATTCCCAAATGTCTTTGTAATATTTTCAAATTGTATTTTCATTGTTAAAAAAAAAGGCGACTCCCACAATAAGCAGAAGTCGCCTAATCCACAAGTATCCTTTAATAACTATAAATTAATTCGAAGCGGCGCTGTCGCCTTTCATTCCCTCAAGCAACTGTGGAGTGTACCATATCTGTTTATCAGTAGCTTTTTCCCCTTCAGCCAGATACTGTGAGCCATCTTGGAAATTCAAAGGACCGACAAATAAGTCTACACCATTGTTACCCAATGCATCGACGAAGCTTTGTATTTGTGATTGCTGTCCATCTGTCAATCCATCACCCATTTTATATCCGATAGATGATGTTGATTTATGGTTTATATCTCCCCAATTAGGACCAACCAAAGTAAATTCAGCTTTATATGTGTCGCTTCCTACAGATTTAACAAGATCCAAATACGCAGGACCCCAATTAAAGTAAGGAACTCCTAAACAAACATCCGGAGCTTGTTCACAGGCACCTTCATAGTCATAAGGTACTGCCCAAACCGTTTCACCAGATGTAGCCCTTTGACCTGCCACTATAAGAGCGTCAGGGGTGTCTATGCCAGATATGACCACATCAACACCGGAATCAAAAAATTCATTTGACACTTGGGTGGGATCCAAAGTCACTCCTGGGATATTAAACCAAAAGCCTATCCAAGTTACGGAGAATTCAAGCTCTCCAGAAGCACTCGCATTCATTGTTCTCCAACAATGCTTAGCTCCTAAATAAGCTGAATTAGCTAATCTCCTTGTTTCATCGTTAATCAAAGGTCCCAAGAACCCGATTTTACCTGTCTTCGATTTGATCGCTGCTGCGCATCCAGCAATCATTTTGCCGTATTCCATCTTTCCAAAAACATTACCCAAGTTTGTTAAATCTGAACGGTATCCGTTGCCATCTTTCCAAGCACTATCCCCTGAAGCCCATATCATGGGTACAGTAGGGTGCTTTGCGGCCGCAGCCAATATGCCATCTTTCATGTCATCTGAAGTGGCTATTACTAACTGTGCTCCATCTGCAATCATATCATCTACTACTTGCTCTACAGTTATATTAGGTGAATCTGCTGGATTAACTTTATCAATAACTATCATTGTACCTTTAGACTGTTCCTCCGCCCATTTACCACCTTCATAATGAGCCTGGGAATACCCTTTATCATTTTGAGGACCTACAAGAATCAGACCAAATTTTATCCCAGATGCCGCAGCTTCCTCTCCTTCCGAAGAACAAGAGATTTGTAGTAAAACGAGTGAAGCCAAAAGCAAAACTAAACTTATTTTCATATATTTACTAACCACCAAATGCATTAATAAAATCCTCCTTAAAATTAAAGAATGACGAAACACCCACAATACTATATCTTGTGGAACAGCAGGTCAATGCCACAATATGACGAATAATTGTTGGGGGCGAGAATGATAGATTTTCTTTCCCAAGTAACATAGTAAATATAGATAATAATGATTTTATACTTATAGATATAAACATCTACTAAAATATGATACTAAATGAGATAATCAACTGTATATGAACAATAAAATATCAGATATTGGAATCTGTCAAAATTGTAAATTCTTAAAAACAATCTTTTCAGGAAAAGGCTCTACATTTATACAATGCAAACAGCACTTTATAGACAAAACTTTTCCTAAATATCCAAGATTACCGGTTACAATTTGTTCAGGATTTATAGAAAATGCAAGAGACTAAGTCACAACATTTCCAAATAATTACAACTGCTACGGAGAATTTCATAAAATCCGTACAAGCTAAGGTTTTAGACCTAAATTCAAGAAATATGGGTTCTGAAGTTGTAGGAACTGTCCAAGGAAGGCCCATAACCGAAGATTTGCAGATTCTTGTTGATAAAGCATGCGATGAATTATTTACATCTATTATTGCTAACACAGGATTATCATTCGATATATATTCAGAACATGGATACTA
>CAYPYC010000128.1:0-4045 GCA_964414905.1 uncultured Dehalococcoidia bacterium | reverse complement strand
TAATTCATGTATTTGTCTTTGCGGAAAATCATGGGATTTTTTCAAAAATAATATCAATATTAGTATCTTCGGTTAATTGCAAGTCTATCAATACTTGATTCTTATTTTTGGTTAAATATATTTGGTTCGATGAAAGAAACCTGTAATTCTCTGGCGAAATTATTTTTAATTTAGTAGGTCTTTTTCTTACTCCCGATTGTTTTTGTATCAAAACACTATATTCTATCGTATTTTCGTGGATTCTTAAAATATCTTTTGGTAAGTCGTATACGAGATTTATTGATTCGCTTTGTCCTGCTTCGATATCAGATAGTCCAGAATAAACATTATAGTCATAGAGGGATTCTATATTGAACGAATCGTTGCCTGAATATTCGAATCCAACTTGTGCTGCAACGCTGTATTCTTTTATTGGAACGTTGCTGTGAGATAAAATATCTGCGTTATTTGGAGTATATACTCTCCAATAATTCCAATAGCATGCATTTTTCAATTGATTATAATTGGTACCTCTATTAATCCATTGAGGATTACATGGGACCGATCCAGAGCCGCTATGGTTGAAATATTTAAGTTTCAAATTAGCTCTTGGAGGGTTTTTTGATAAGTCGACTTCGTAAAATGTTTCTCTCTCTATATTTCTGTCTGATTTGCTCCATCCAACATTTGAATCTATTACGAATAAATAATCATTTGGGGTGGATTTGATTTCCCCTGCCCATCCTTTATCAGATATTATTGTTTGAATATCGGGATCCGATGCATAGATACTTATTTCTTTTGAATTCAATAACTGGTTTAGATTTTCTGCAGTGGATATAAAAAAGTTTATATTTTGTGTGTTGGATTTGAATATTTTTTCTATGAAACCATCAAGCACTAAATCAGTATATGCTCTTCCATAATCATCTGTGCCTTCTTCAATCTTAGATAGAAAATTAAGTGGTGTTATAAAATCTCCTGTAGGAGACTCTATATCTCCAATAGATTCAATCAATTTAACTAAAACCCATTGATTTATACCTATAACTCCATCAACCCTTATGTTTTGTCCAAGGTAAAACATGTCAGATGCTATATTTGCTGTGGTTGGAAAATCTGGTTCCCATGACACGTCACGCAGAAGCCAAACATGAGCATTCATGTGGTGTTTCAGGCCATCCGGTGGGGGAGGGTATAGTTCTAATTTATCCCAATCATCAACTCGTACTGTATCAAAATACCTGGTTTGAATGTTGTTTGTTTTACTGAATTCAATCGTCCATAAAGATGAAACAAAGCCTCCAGTGGCTCTTAATTCGTCAGATGAGTGGCCTAATATCAAATATCTTTGTGTACTTGAGGAATTTAAGATTTTATCTGCTATAGGAGCAATATTTGTAAGCAAACTTATGCCGTCAGCTACTTTATCCGTCCTGTTTCCCAATATTTCAATCTGGCTTATTAAGTCATTATTAGAAAAACGCAACTTAGAGTTATTGATTTTAGATTTGATTATCTCTAATGCTTTTAGGTTTTCTGATAAAGCTCCATGATTATCGTTTATATTTTGCAGAATTGTGAAGATTGGTCTCTCATCTAATACCTCTGCATCATTTATATTTGTAGATTCTATGCTGGATATAAGTATTTCACTTGTTAGCGATAGGTATTCAATTGATTCTAGTACTATAGTGAATAGAAATAAATAATCTTCAAATGTTGATTTTTTGTATAGGTCTAAAGAATCTATGGATGATATAAGTCCTTGTGTCTTAACATTTAATAAATACGATTCTTGAGATATTCCATTTAATGATTTGGATAAATCTTGATAGGCGACATTTGACTCTGTGGAGGATCCGGAGATGATTTCGTTCAAGGGTCGCGATACTACCGCAATATCGGCATACCCGTAAACAATATCAACGAGAGTATTTATCACAGAACTTGTATTAAATATACGAGTTTCGTTTTTTTGTAAATCTAATCTGTTCTCTAAATACCGACTAGGTGGAAATAAAGGACGATGTTTTTCTGATAGTTTTTTATATTTATTCATTTCAGCCAGTGAAATGGATATCTTATTCTGGATACTTCCAAGCTCTGATTTCACTGTTTGTATATCGAGAGTTGAATCAAATGTAGATGTATAAGTCGCATTAACGTTTTCAATCGAATTAAATAGCCTAACGGAATTTTCAACCAAGATTATACCGCCTTGTAGGTTTGAGATTAATCTTTTAGTTTCTAACTTCCAAGCAAATATTTCCTGGCCAAAGATTGGTATATAGCTCAAATCAGGGGTGAAAATAATTGAGTACTTAATTGCATTTGAATCAGAATTTAATTTTTGACTGATATCCTGATATCTTTCAATATCCATAGATGCATTTATTTGGTCAGTTCGTAAGGTGTTTTCAACAAAAAAAGATGCATTTTTGCTAGCCGAGTAAACATTAAATAATGTAATTATCGGTATAAATATTAAAAATATAATACCTGTTAAAATAGATGCCCATAGAGGCACTAACGTTGATAGTGAATCGATTTGGATTATTCGAAGCATGTTCTTGTTTGAGAAAAACCCTAAATTTCATTTAGAAACATTTTTGCAATAGCACAATAATAAATACATTTTAATACAGTAATATTAAATATGCTTAGCTGAAAACCTGCTTTAATCGGATACCTTGACATATTATTCTTGCCGGAATATATTTGATTTATGCGTTCAGAAAATGAACATACAAATAAAGTTGAAGATATTTCTTATAAAGAATTAAGAGCTCTTGAGGAGATAGATCAAAACCCTGAATTGACTCAAAGGCAGTTATCCAGAAAAATGGGCGTTGCTTTAGGCGTAGGTAATTTATTATTAAAGAACCTTGCTAAAAAAGGTTATATAAAGGTTACCCACCTGAGTTGGAAACGTTGGATATATGTAGTTACTCCTAAGGGTATGACTCGGAAGCTTAATCTAACGCTGGCTTATATAGAGTCATTTCTCGGCCATTATAGAAGAGTAAAAAAAATACTCAAAGAAAATCTAAATTCTTTAACCTTAAACAAGGAATCTAGGGTAGCGATTATTGGGACTGGAGAATTAGCAGAACTAGCATATTTAGCTTTGTTAGATATTGGAGTTGATGAAATAGATATATATGGCGATGAAGATGATAAATCAATATTTCTTGGAATGGATGTAATGCATGTTAACAATATGGAAATAAATGGATATTCTAAAATTGTTGTAACGTCTGAAGATATAGGATCAGTACACACTGTACTAAAAGAAAAATCGTATGATTCTAATAAAATAGTTGGACTTTTACAAAATGGGCAAATGGTTAAATAGGATTATATGTTAGATACATATTTATATGATGATTTGTTATATGAATCTGATTGGTATTTAGCCAAGACGAAACCTATGAGCGAAAAATTAGCTTTGAAAAATATTGAAGCCATAGGACATTTAGCCTTTTTGCCTGTTGTTAAAGTGATAACTGCCAACCACGAGGAAAAAGAAGTATGTATTTTCCCTGGGTATATTTTTGTGAAAAGCGGTAATTATAACAATGAATTACCTGACATAAGGTCAATCAGCTTTTTGTCGGGATGGGTGAAATTCGATGGCGAAGTTTCAAGTGTCTCAAATAAAGTTATTTGTGATTTAATTTCATATTCAAAAGAACTGAATGATGAAGGGGGTTTATGGACTAGATTTGAAATAGACGAAATTGTCGAAGTATTCATATCTGGATTTGCTGTTAAAGCTAAAATATTAACAGAGCCTTTTTCACCATATGATGACGTATTAGTTTTAATGAAATTTATGGGGCGCGATATTAAAACATCAGTTAATTGGAAATACATAAACACTAATGAAGTTAATTCATTTAAAAACAAATTACCACGTAGAACTAGGGGAAAGGGAAGAATAATAAAAAATAGCAATCGTAAATTTTTGGTGAAAAGTTGAATTTGAGGTGATTATTGGATAAGAAAATACGAATCTCTATATTAGGTCTTGGTCATGTTGGATTACCTACAGCCCTTGGTT
>CAYPYC010000127.1:0-4090 GCA_964414905.1 uncultured Dehalococcoidia bacterium | reverse complement strand
ATGGAAAATTTTGATGAATATTATCGCCAATATGGCCTTATAACAATTTTTTTGGCAATAGCAATATCTGTGCCAATAGGCATGATGTTGGTATCTTGGGTTTTCTCCTTATTAGGAGTCAGGCCTAGCGTACCTAGTTCAGTAAAACAAAGTATATATGAATGTGGGTTTGAAACTGTTTCTGGGATGTGGGAAAGATTCAATTTTAGATTTTATAGTTTTGCTATATTGTTTGTGCTATTTGATGTAGAAGCGATTTTCTTATTTCCTTGGGCAGCGCAATTTGGTTATTTGTCCAAAGAATTTGGCTTTTATATACTGTTAGAAATGTTAGTTTTTATAGCGATTTTGTTTTTTGGTCGGCTATATGCTTGGAAAAGAGGAGATCTAGAATGGACATGACCTCCGGAATTTATGGTGGTTCGCAATACGAATACGAATATGTAGAAAAGACTCCAGAAGAATTAGATAAGTCAGAAGGGGAATATATCGATTACCTAAAAGCTAATCGAGTGGAACCACTCTCTGGTTTTGGAGATATATTATCTACTGAAGAATCAAAAGATTTAAATAGAAATGTAGTTTTAACCACATTAGATTCTTTGGTAGGATGGGCCAACAAATCATCAGTGTGGCCTCTGTCTTTCGGATTAGCTTGTTGTGCTTTTGAAATGATGGCTAGTGCAATGTCCAGATTCGATCTTTCTAGATTTGGTATGGAAGTGTTTAGGACTTCCCCAAGACAAGC
Organism: uncultured Dehalococcoidia bacterium; assembly: GCA_964414905.1. Classification (GTDB taxonomy): domain Bacteria; phylum Chloroflexota; class Dehalococcoidia; order Lucifugimonadales; family OSU-TB39; genus OSU-TB39. Next base: position 3,342 of record CAYPYC010000127.1, on the reverse strand, counting down.
TGATTTAATGATTGTTGCAGGCACTGTTACTTGGAAAATGGCACCAGCTATAGAAAGAATATATGAACAAATGGCTGACCCAAAATGGGTTATCTCAATGGGTGTGTGTGCTACCAGTGGAGGTCCCTATTACGGGTCTTATAGCGTTGTGCCAGGAGTGAACAAAATAGTGCCAGTTGACGTTTATGTTCCTGGTTGTCCTCCTCGTCCTGACGCTTTAATCTATGGAATAATGCAATTGCATGAAAAAATTCAAAAAAACTCAAAGAGCTGAATATATAAAGGTAGCTTAAAATAATAATGACGAATATTTTATCAGGCAAAGAAATATCAGCGAAGCTTATAGAGTTTGGTGATATTAATGAATACGATGATGTGTCTGTTTGGGTTCCCAAAAATGAAATTTTTAGAGTCTGCGATTTTTTGAAGAATGACACTGATTCCAAATTTGTGTTTTTGAGATCAATTTCAGCTGTAGATTATATTGAATATTTTGAAATTATATACCATTTGGTTTCTTTTGAGTTTAACAATTCGTGTGTTGTCAAAACAAAATGTTATGGTAGGGCAGATGCATTTTTGCAATCAGTAACAAGCTTATGGACTGGAGCAGATTTACAAGAAAGAGAAATTTGGGATTTGATGGGTGTTAGGTTTGAAGGTCATCCTAATATGAAAAGGATTTTGTTGTGGGAAGGCTTCGAAGGTCATCCGTTAAGAAAAGATTTTATAGGGTCAAACTAGGAAAATGCATGCCTATTGAAACAAAACCGATAACTATTAACCTTGGTCCACAGCATCCAAGTACACACGGAGTTTTCCGATTACGAGTAACTCTTGATGGGGAACAGGTAATCGAAGTAGAGCCGGTCTTTGGTTATATGCATAGGGGTAGTGAGAAATTGGCTGAACAGAGGTCTTATACTCAAATAGTTACCTTGACTGACAGGCTTGATTGGGTAGCTAGCATGAGTAATAATCTTGCCTATGTAAGGACGGTAGAGAAACTAGCAAGTATCGAAGTTCCTATACGGGCTCAATATATCAGGGTGATATCAGCTGAATTACAGCGTATAGCAAGTCATTTGGTTGCTACTGGGTTTTTCCTTCAAGAGCTTGGAGTATTTGGAACAACTCTTATGTACTGTTTTAGAGAAAGAGAAAGAATTCTTGATTTGTTTGAAATGCTTTGTGGTGCCAGAATGACTTTAAGTTACATGAGGCCTGGTGGTGTTACTCAAGATGCTCCGGATATGTTTTGGCAGGCTTTGGATAAATTTACTAATGATATGCCTGGATATGCTGATGAATTGGAAAGCATGATTAATGACAATGAAGTGGTGTTAGCGAGGACCAAAGGAATTGGACTCATTCACAGGTATTATGCTGTTGACGCTTCAGTAACAGGACCAATGTTACGGGCAACTGGAGTCTAATGGGATTTGAGAAAAGCTGATCCTTATGAAGTATATTCGGATTTGGATTTTGATGTTCCTATAGGTTCTGCAGGCGACACTTATGATCGTTATTTAGTTAGGATAAAGGAAGTCAGGGAAAGTCTAAAGATAATAAAAGAGTGTGTGAAACGTATAGAACCAGGTTCAGTACGTACCGAAACTAATTATTTTGTTCGCCCACCGATAGGAGATGTTTATTCGTCAATAGAAGGGCCAAAAGGCGAATTAGGGTTTTATCTTGTCAGTAATGGAGACATAGCTCCCTACAGATGCAAAATCAGGTCTCCTTCTTATTTGAATTTGACAGTGTTGAAAGAAGTACTTAAGGGTTGTAAATTGGCTGATCTTATCGTTATTTTTGGTAGTTTCGATGTTGTGATGGGAGAGGTTGATAGATGATTGATTTTAACATAATTAACGACTTGATTAATGGTTTTATACCAGAGGGTTTAGAGTGCTTGGGCTATACAGTTGCGGGATTTATATATGCATTTATGATAATAAATCTTGTGATTATGACTACTGCCTTATATATATGGTTTGAGAGACGTACAATGGCTAGGTTTCAATCACGTTTAGGCCCCAATCGGTGGGGGCCTTTTGGATTGTTTCAACCCATAGCTGATGTTCTGAAATTGCTTGCTAAAGAAGATGTTATACCAGCAGTTGCTGATAAAAAATTGTTTGCGCTAGCTCCAATTGTTTTGTTGTTTCCTGCACTAATTGTTTTCAGCGTAATACCTTTATCTGAAGACTCTTTTCTCGGTAGTTTAAATGTAGGTGTTTTATTTGTACTGGGTGTAACTGGTGTTAATACAATAGCGATTTTGATGGCTGGTTGGAGTTCTAGAAATAAATATGCTTTGTTGGGCGCGATGCGTGGAGTGGCGATGCTTATAAGTTATGAGGTGCCGATGGTTATTACTCTACTGGGTACTGTTTTGATGGCCGGCTCAATTTCTCTTTCAGGTATTGTTGCAAGTCAATCTATATGGTTTATTATTACTCAACCGCTAGGATTTCTTGTATTTATAATAGCTGCTTCAGCGGAGATGAGTAGGGCTCCATTTGACATGATTGAATCAGAATCAGAATTGGGTGCTGGATATCATACCGAATATAGTGGTATCAAGTTTGGCATCCTACAATTAGCTGAATTTATGGCTCCTATTGTAACAGCAGTTTTAGTAACGGTGCTGTTCCTCGGTGGAGCTAACTCTCATTTTGGTATACCAGGTCCATTTTGGTTTGCCCTTAAAGCATTTGCGGTTGTATTTTTCTTGTTATGGGTCAGAGTGACTTTACCTAGGTTAAGAGTGGATCAGATAATGGCTTTTGCATGGAAAGGCTTATTACCAATGGCGATAATTAATACTTTGGTGATAGCTGTCGAAGTTTACTTGTTTAATGATTCTTCAGGAACTGTGCCAAGTATTCGAACACAAAATCTGCTGATAATGACTGTTGTGAATTGGATTGTTGCAGGTTTGACTGTTTATTTGATTTCTCGGTTGATGATTAAATCGGATAAAAGAAATACGTTAGTTCAAGAGGGCGAAAATGCTAACAAGATGTTTATCAATAAGGGGAGTACTGTTTAACATGTATGGTTTTGGTTTAATTAAAGCTTTTTCAATCACCCTTAAGAATTTTTTGATTCCAGGTAGGATGTTTACACATCACCAATACCCTGATCGTAAATTAGGTCCCTTAGATTTAGCGAAACAATCAAACAAAAATGTTTTACTTTATAGTTTTCAAAATCCTAAAACTATAATTAAGTCATTGCTTGGATTAGTTGTGCAATCAGATAAATTCCCGCAGCATTCAAGATTTAGAGGTCAAGAATTTGCTTGGTATGAACAAAGGTGCACAGGGTGCGCTA
>CAYPYC010000126.1:0-4118 GCA_964414905.1 uncultured Dehalococcoidia bacterium | reverse complement strand
TTCAATCCATCTCGTTTGTCTCAATCTCAATCTATTGCTTGGTCCCAAAAATTTTCTTTACTTGAATGGGAAATTGTTAACCTACCACAAAAATGGTTTTTCATGTTATCTAGTGGACTTTCGAATACAGAGTTTAAAGAAAAAAGCAGTTTAGAAAACATTGATGGTTATATTGAATTATCCAAACGGGTTAACAAATACGAAAAACTTTTAGAGAGCTCAGGGAACAAATATTTTACGTCAAGCACCACAAGTGAAATACGTGAACATACTGAAATGCTTAAATCCAAAAGAGATTCTGCTCGATTAATCGCAGAGTATTCTATTGAAAAAGAAATAACCAATAAACTCAAATCATTAGGGCTGGAAAACAACATGGGATTTGTTTTTCCACCAGTAGACATCCGACTTCAGCGCATCCCAAAAGTTCTTGTAACATCACCACGAAGTGAAATTCGTATGCTTGATTCTGTTTTGATTAATCCTGAGATATCTTTGAAAGAAAGAGACGAAATTGAAAATACGTTATTTAAAGCTTATGGTACATCAGCTCTTGTAGATGATCTGGCTGGTGTAGCAACCTATCCTCTTTTAGTAGATGACCAGCAAAATCTAAGACGAATACTGCAAACCTCAGTACACGAATGGTTCCATTCTTATTTTTTCTTCAAGCCATTAGGATGGAATTATTGGAGTTCGTCTGAAATGACTACATTGAATGAAACTGTTTGCACTCTATTAGGAGAAGAAATAGGAGACTTAATATATTTCGATTTATACAAAACAGATAAACATGGGTTAATTGATTCAAAATTAAATTATGATAACGAACAACTGTTTAATATAATGCGTTCTACTAGAATCGAGGTTGATGATCTGTTATCTAAAGGGGAAACAGATTCTGCAGAACAATTAATGAAAGAGACTTGGTGGGAACTTAGATTAGGAGGCTACAGAATTAGAAAATTGAATCAGGCATACTTTGCATTCAGGGGAAGATACGGCAATAGTCCCGCGTCCATAAGTAATATTGGAGATCAAGTAAATATGTTAAGAAGTAATTCAATAGAATTAAAGTCTTTTGTTAGCATGGTTTCAGAAATAAGTGATTATGATGAATTTTTGGAAACATTAAATAGAAACCAATAAACATCAATATAGAATTGATTAATCTATCTGCTTTGCTAATGCCAATTATGGGCTTTAGACAAATCAACATTCACATTTATCTCGTGTGCGTTAATTAAAACCACGTTAAATGTACCTTCTCTCCTAGATATTATTCCCTCAACCTTTATGAGCGGGCGAGAAAGTATATCAGCATACTTGTCATATACTGTATCCCAAACAATAATCGGTATATGACCAAATTCATCCTCTATAGTAATAAAAACAGATTTAGCTAAGGGCTTTTGGCGGCGTATAACTAATCCAGCTATTACTACTTTACTACCATCTTCCATTCTATCCACTTCATTACTTGTAGATAATCTAAAATCAATTTTTCTCCTAACTTCTTTCATAATATGTCCTTTCACATAAATCCCCATCGATTTATATTCTCCAGACATAATTTCCCAATCAGAAAATTTTTCTAATTTCGGAAGTTCTGATTCAAACATACTAGGAAAAGAATCGGAATTATTTCTATCTTTAAAATGGGCTCCTATTTCCCAAAGAGCTGCCCTTCTATCCGGCATTATTTTATCCAAAGCACCTGACAAAGCTAAGTTCTCTAGTACTAATCTACTAATATGTGTTTTATTGGATAAATCAGGTATGGAATTAAAAACCCCAAACGTCTCCCTAGCTTTAATAATATTTAAAGCATTGGCATGTCCTACACCTTTAACATTCATCAAACCTAAGATTATAGCTTCAATATTTTCCAATTCAAGAATCGTACATTTCACTGAGCTTAAATTAACATCAGGATTTAAAAATTTAATTCCATGTCTTTTAGCATCTTCTTTTAAAGTTTCTAAATTATAAAAACCCATTGGCTGCTGATTAAATATAGCTGTGAAAAATTCTTTTGGATAATAAAATTTCAACCATGCCATATGGTAAGCTGTTACACCAAAAGCAAACGCATGTGCTTCAGGAAACATATAATTACCATTGAATTTATCGAATATTTTTTCAGCTATATTTTTACTTACAGCCTTTTTCAATGCTCCTGTAATAAACTGTTCTCTAAATTTAGTTATTAATCCTGTATTATTACTTTTTTGCAAGGCTATCCTTAATTTATTAGCGTCAAAAGGTTTAAATCCTGCTACATCTATTGCTAATTGATTGATTTGGTCCTGAAATAATAAAACTCCCAAAGTTTTTTTAAGAGATCTAGTTTCTAATTCGTGATCATAATTCCAATCAACTGATTTATTTCGCCTTGCTATAAATTGAGCAACCCCAGCATTTACACCTACGCCTGGTCTAACTGCTCCTACTTCATAAGCCATATCATTTAGATTAATAGGTTTTATACGTTTGATTGTTTGGATTTGCGCAGCTGACTCTACTTGAAATACTCCGATAGTATCTCCACGATGCAAAGATTCATAAACATATTTATCTTCTACATCAACTCGAGACAAATCTATATAAGAACCTTCTCTCTTTTCTATTAAATCGAGCGTCTCATGCATCTGAGACAATGTACCTAAAGATAATAAATCTATTTTGGCAAATCCTGCACTATCAATACTATATTTATCCCACTGACATATAAATCTTCCTTCTATAGCACTCGGTTGTATAGGAACATAATTTGTAAGTGGAGAAGAACTTAAAATCATTCCTCCTGGGTGTTGAGCTAAATATCTAGGATAGCCACAAATCTGTTTTGCGATATTGAAAAAATCATCATCAGTTTTTTTCGTAGAAGTAGAAGAACCTAATATTTTATTAGCTGATATGCCAAATGCTTTAGCTACGTCACGAACTGCACTTTTCATCTTATAAGTAACAATCATTCCCGTAAGTACTGCATGCTCAGGCCCCCATTTCTGATGGATCCTTTTAATCAATTGCTCCCGTATTTCTCTTGGAAAATCTATATCTATATCAGGCAAACAATTTGACATATCATCTGTAATAAACCTTTCCAATGACAAATCAAATTTAATTGGATCTATATGCGAAATACCTATCAAATATCCAATCAACATTGAAACAGAAGAACCCCTTCCTCTACCTGGCGAACGTTCTTCCAAAGAAATTTCTCGGTCAGATAATCCGATTTCAATCATAATTTCATAGGCAATTTCAATAACGTCTCTATATAAAAGGAAAAATCCTTCCAATTTATTCCTTTCAATAAGATTAAGCTCTTCTTCCAACCTATTCTTTATTTTTGAATTAAGCTCACCATATTTTCTATATGCTGCTTCAAGGCAAATCTCTTTAAGATAAGATATTGTGCTATATCCTTTAGGAACTGAATATGAAGGTAATTTATAATCCAGTTTTTCAGTTAAATCAAATTCACATAATTCAGCTATTTTCAAAGAATTAGATACTGCCAAAGGATGTTCTGAGAATAAATCATTCATTTGATTTGCGCTTTTAAGATAGTAATGTGAATTAGGTTTTCTTTGAAGATGAGTATTATTTAATGATGCATTATTCTTAACAGATATAAGTACATCATGTATTTTTCGCCTTTGAGGTAAATGGTAATGAACATTGTTTGTAGCTACTGCGAGTAAATTACATTTGTTAGCTAACTCAATAAGTTTACTGTTACGCTGAATATCTCCTTTGACAAAATGTTTTTGAAGTTCTATGAAAACATTTCCTACACCAAACGCATCCAAGTATTCTTTGATTATTTTGTGCATTGAATTTGGTTTATTTCCAAACGAAGCTTTCGCTAATTCACTATTACTACACCCAGTTAAAAGAAGTAATCCTTCTGAATATTGATACAAATGTTTTTTTTCCAATTCGGGTTTATCGGTGTCACCACTGAAATATTCCAAGGATATTAATTTACATAAATTTGAATAGCCTTTTTGGTTAGAGGCAAGAAGAGTAATATGAGATCCTCCTTCAAGGGATATTTCAGATCCTATAATAGCTTTCAAGTCAGACATTTTGGCAATTTCAGAAAA
>CAYPYC010000125.1:0-4123 GCA_964414905.1 uncultured Dehalococcoidia bacterium | reverse complement strand
ATTTCACCTCTTATAGGAACAGGTTTTCCTATTACCGCAGCTTCAGCTACTGAATCATGCTCAACAAGAGCTGATTCAACTTCAAACGGACCAATCCTATATGATGAACTTATAATAACGTCATCTGCTCTACCTACGAACCAATAATACCCATCTTCATCAACATATCCGCGATCCCCAGTATAATACCATGGCCCACGAAAACATTTGCTATTAGCTTCAACATTTTTCCAATAACCATCAAATAAACCAACAGGGAAGTCAGGTTTTATTGATATTGCTATCTCTCCTTCTTCACCTATCGATAACTCCTCGCCATCTTCATTGACTATAGCCATTTTGAAACCAGGGGCAGCCACACCCATAGATCCCGGTTTAGCCTTCATTCCAGGAAATGTAGCAACACAAAGTACAGTTTCTGTTTGTCCATATCCTTCCCAAATATGGTGGCCGGTCCCTTTCTTCCAAACATCAATCACCTCGGGATTAAGTGCTTCTCCCGCACCAGTACAATGCCTTAAAGATGCTGGAGAGAAATCATCTAGATTCTCAAGTACCAACATGCGGTAAGCAGTAGGAGGAGCAAAAAACGTTGTTATAGGATATTTTTCCAGCATTTTTAATGTATCAGCTGCATCGAACCTACCCCGCATATCCCAAACAAATATCGCCGCACCCATATTCCATGGAGCATAAAAATGAGTCCATGCTGCTTGAGCCCAGCCAGTATCTGAAAGAGTCCAATGTAAATCAGTGGGTCGGTTATCGAGCCAATAACGTCCAGTAATGATATGACCTATAGGATAAGATGCATGAGTATTTAAAACCATTTTGGGATATCCAGTAGTACCAGAAGTGAAATATATGATCAACGGCTCAGTGGAAAGGTTATTAGGATGCGGATGAATATCAGTTGATCCCTCTATCAAGTCTTCGTATTTTATATACTCATCAGTATCTCCAACAACAATAACCTTCTTAAGGGTTGGACACGCTTCCCAGACTTCAATTATTTTGCCCAAATTTTCTGGGTCTGTAATTGCTACAGAAGATTCACTTGCATTTATCCGGTAGGTTATGTCGGAAGTAGTCAATAAAGGGGTCCCTGGCACAGGGACAAATAATCCTCTTACAGAAGCAATCATTATCTCCCACCATTCAACTAAACGAGGGAGCATTACAAATATCTTATCTCCAGGGTTAGTTCCTATATCCTTCAAACCATTTGATAATCGGTTCGTCCTATGGGTAAATTCAGAAAATGAAATGTTGCGATCATTACCGTCAGGATCAACCCATACCATAGCTGTTTTAGATGGATCTTCACCCCATTTGTCAAATACATCGAAAGCCCAATTAAATCTTTCTGGAACATCCAGTTTAAAATCTTTATATGTCTCGGAATAGTTCCCTATATTATATGTCTGTTTCATGATTTTAATATTTTAAAGGTATTGGGGTAGTTTTTTCACTATTTAATGTACCAATTTGTTCTCTTGAGTAATTAAGTTCTTTAACAATTTGGTTAGTATGCTCTCCTAGAAACGGAGCCTCACCAGATATTTTTAAATTCTTGTTGTTGATTAATGCAGGCAAACCAGCAATTTGCAAATCATTATATTTGGACCAGACGTCCCTATATTTGAATTGAGCATTTTCTATAACTTCTTCAATTGTATTAACCACAGAAGCTGGGACATTTACCTTTAACAAAAGTTTTTCCCATTCTTTTGATGTTTTTGTTAGAAATAGTTTATTTAAACGTTCAGTAATAAATTCATGATTTTTGGCACGTTTATTTAAGTCCCAATCTTTCATATCTTCCAATCCAGTTAAATCACAAAATGTACTCCAAAAATGATTTTCATCAACAATACCTAAAGTAATCCAAGAATCATCAGAACACTTGAAAATATTATAATGCGGTAAATAGGTTACATTGGGATAACCCTTTATAGACGAATTAGAATAATGTTTAACAAATTCCAAGTTCAAAATTGATAGAACTGACTCTGCCATCGACAAATCTATATAACAACCTTGTCCAGTATTGTTTCGCCCTGCTATAGAAGATAATAAAAATATGCAAGCATAGAAAGCAGAACTTACATCTGCGATTAAAATACTTGGAGGATCTAACTTTTTATCTCTATCATCAATCGAGTAATAGCCTGAAGCGGCGAGATAATTTATGTCATGACCAGTCCTTCCAGCCCATGGCCCCTCTTGACCATAACCTGATATAGAACAGTAGATCAATTTATCATTAACTTTATTCAATGATAAATAATCGACACCCAATCTCTTGGCTACACCTGGTCTCCATCCTTCTATAACTACATCAGAAATCCGAACCAAGTCATAAATCAAATCTTTTCCGGCCTGTGTTTTCAAATTGATACTTATACTTTCTTTTCCGATATTCAAACTAGTCCACATGTCACCAGATTGCCTAAACGGATCACCATCTGGAGATTCAACCTTTATCACTCTTGCTCCTAGGGATATTAAAATTGAGGAACAAAGCGGTCCTGGTAAATTAGATGAAAAATCCAGCACTGTAATATTTTCGATAGGTTTCAATACTTCACCTTTAAACAAAAATTCATTATTTATCTTACTAAAATATTAATAAGCTGAAAAATAGATTGGTGTAGAGAAAGTGAAATGTTACACTCAATTAATTGGTAAATTATTCCAAAAACAAATATTTCAGGAGATATATATGGCTTATAGACTAGGAGTAGATGTAGGAGGTACCTTTACTGATTTATCTATATATGATGATATTACGGGCACTTTAAACATTTACAAAACTCCGTCAACTCCAGAAAACCAATCCAAAGCTGTTAAACAAGGGGTATTGAATCTCATTAACAATATGAAAATAGATCCTGCATCAATTGAGTTTTTCATCCATGGCACTACTGTAGCCACAAATTCACTACTTGAAAGAGACGGAGCTAAAACAGCCCTTATAGTCACAAGAGGATTTAGAGATGTACTGGAGATTGGAAGACAGGAAAGGCCAGATTTATATAACTGGAAAATAAAACGCGCTTCACCAATAGTCCCAAGAAATTTGCGATTCGAAATAACAGAGCGAATGTCTTATCAGGGTGAAGTTTTATCACCTATAAACTTAGATGAACTCGATGAGATATCATCTCTAATACAAAAAAATGAGATAGATTCACTTTCTGTCTGTTTACTTCATTCATATTCAAATCCTAAACACGAAGAAATAATAGGGGATTATTTTGAAAAACATTTACCGCAATTAACGATTGCTTTATCAAATAAAATCTTAGCTGAATTTAAAGAATATGAACGGATGAGCACTACTACAATTAATTCCTATGTTGCTCCTAGAATGGAACGGTATCTAAAAGATTTAAATCAAGCAGTTAATGAAATAGGAATAAAATCAGATTTACATATCATGCAATCGAACGGAGGAACTACTACTGCTTCGGAAGCAATTGCTAGACCTGTGCATACAATTCTATCTGGGCCAGCAGCTGGTGTAGTTGGAGGTATATCAATAGCAAGTGATGCTGGAGAAGAAAATTCGATATCCGTAGATATGGGCGGGACTAGTTTTGATATTTCACTTTGCTATAAAGGTGAAATAAAACGTTCACAAGAAAGTGAAATTTCCCGTTTACCAATAAAAGTACCAATGATCGATATACATACATTAGGAGCTGGAGGTGGTAGTATCGCGTGGATAGATCCAGGAGGAGCATTACGAGTGGGGCCATCAAGTGCAGGGGCCGACCCAGGTCCAGCTTGTTACGGGAAAGGTGGAGAACAACCTACGGTTACTGATGCTAATTTGGTATTAGGAAGATTATCCAGTTCATCAATGTTAGCTGGTGAAGTTGGATTAGATATAAATAAATCTATACATGTAATTGAAACAAAACTTGCAAAACCTTTAGGTTTGACAGTGGAACAGGTTGCTGTCGGAATAATCAAAGTTATCAATGCAAGTATGATAAAAGGAATCAGAGTGGTATCTGTGGCTAAAGGCTATGATCCAAGAGATTTTGCACTTATCGCCTTTGGAGGAGCAGGACCATTGCATGCTGCTGAATTGGCAGAAGAATTGGAGATACCA
>CAYPYC010000124.1:2049-4133 GCA_964414905.1 uncultured Dehalococcoidia bacterium | reverse complement strand
GCCTTCGACTTTATCATGTCAGACGTAGGATTGCCGTTGTTAGAGCCAGGGAAGATATCTTTAGCAAGATTAATTAATTGATCGGATGATTTCACCAAGTTACCTTCCTTTAACCAATTTTGGTTTTTATTTGATAAATTATAGGTTTACATTATACCAACCTTATTTAATAGAATGAAATATCAATTGGAACTGTAGTTTAAACCAACATATTTGGTGTTTGAATTCAAAGTAAAAATACGCAAATAAATAGAGGTGCAAAATGGATTATAGGGAAATAGGAAATAGCGGAATAATGGTTTCACCAATCTGCCTTGGAACCATGAATTTTAGTAACCCGGTCAACAATGAAGACTCCATAAAAATGCTCCATTGGGCCTTAGACCATGGTATTAATTTTATTGATACCGCAGATATATATGAAGGCTATGATAGATTTTTGGGTTCTCCTGGAGGTAAAGCAGAATCTATTATTGGCCAAGGATTAAAAGAGAAAAGAGACAAAGCAATAATAACAACAAAAGTCGGAAACCACGTAGGAGATAACAAATATGAAGGAATGGGCCTCGGAGAAAAGCACGTCACCCATCAAATTGATGCCAGTCTTCAGCGAATGCAAACCGATTATGTGGATATTTACGAACTGCATAAACCTGACCCAGAAACTCCACTGATTGAAACATTATCTGTAATAGACCGATTAATACAATCAGGAAAAGTACGGGTTTGGGGATTTTCGAATTTTGATACTGAGCAAATTAATGAAATGATTACAATATGTAGGGAAAATGGATGGGATTTACCAGTAATTAATCAACCCCAATACAATTGGCTAATACGTGACATTGAAGAGTCACAGCTAGAAACCTGTGTAGAAAATAACATATCTAGTACTCCTTATAAGCCACTTGAAGGAGGGCTTTTAACAGGTAAATATAAACGAGGTAAAACTCCGCCACCAAACACCCGTGCATCTGAAAATCCTTCAAGTTTGAATATTGATGAGCTGTCAAACGATTCTTACAACAAATTGGGGCAGTTTGAATCAGAGGCTTCAAATGCTGGATTATCTCCAGCCCAATACGCGATACAATGGTTATTAGATAAACCAGGAATTTGCAGCGTTGTGATCGGTGGAAAAAAACTGGAACAATTAAATGAATTCTTATCCTTATCTTAGAAAAATTATGGAGTCTCACCTAAAATGAATATAACTGCGACCGACAAACCAGTCGAAGACCAACTAGTAGATTTTGTTGTATTTCCATATTTTGAAAACACAAAGCAACTGACAGATTCTGCCAAAAACATAGATGATTTATTGAACCAGTCAATTTCTAAACTGATAACTAACGGGGAAATCTCGGGTAAAGTATCAGAAACAACAATATTGTATACCTATGGAACGATTAAACCTAAAAAGATATTAATAATTGGCCTAGGAACTTTAGAAAATTGCGATATGGAAATCACTAGAACCATTTTTGGCAAACTCTCATCAAATTTAAAAATTAAAGAAACAAGTAGTGCTTTGATTTGTTTAGATACTGAAACGATATCAAAATCACCCAAAACATTTTCCAAGAACCAATTCGTACAAGCAGCCGTTGAAGGGTTAATTCTTGGCAATTATCAGTTTACAAAGCATAAATCAGATGCGAAAGAAAACGAAACTGATATATTACTACATTTTGAAAAAGATGAAATAACAGAAGTAAATAGAGCAATATCCGTCGGAAATATAGTGAGTAATGCCGTTAACCTATGTAGAGATTTAGCAAATGAACCTTCTAACATACTAACTCCCAGTAAATTAGCCGCTACAGCAAAACAATTATCTTTGGATTCTAATCTAGAATATAAATCCTTAGATCGAGACGAAATGAAAGGTTTAAAAATGGGGGCACTGCTAGGGGTAGCCAAGGGTTCTAAGGAAGAACCTAAATTGATCGTTTTAGAGTACAACGGAAACCCTGATAATGAAGATAAAATTGCTTTGGTAGGAAAAGGCATAACTTTTGATTCGGGTGGTATCTCAATCAAACCCGCTACTAACATGGGTGATATGAAGGGCGACATGGCCG
>CAYPYC010000124.1:0-2039 GCA_964414905.1 uncultured Dehalococcoidia bacterium | reverse complement strand
GCAATTGCGGCACTAAATCCTCGTATAAATGTACTTGCCGTGGTACCTGCAACAGAAAATATGCCTGGTGGTAATGCTCAAAAACCAGGGGATATCGTAACAACTATGTCAGGTAAAACCATTGAAATAGATAACACCGACGCAGAAGGAAGATTAGTTTTAGCAGATGCCATTACCTACGCCAAATCTTTAGGAGCAAATCAAATAATAGATGTAGCGACACTAACCGGTGCTATTGTTATTGCCCTAGGAAATATATGTGCAGGCATTTTCAGCAATAATAAAGATCTAGCTGGTGAGTTGATGCTTGCATCCAATTCAACAGGTGAAAAAATGTGGGAACTGCCTATGTTTGAAGAATACTCCAAACAGTACAAAAGTAAAACTGCAGACATAAAAAATGTTGGTGGGCGAGGTGCGGGTTCAATAACAGGCGCAAAAATAATAGGTGAATTTGTAGATGATACTCCCTGGGTACACATCGATATAGCAGGTACATCGAGAACAACAGAACCAAACGGGTACCAAAGTCATGGTGCGACAGGAATCCCAGTAAGAACTTTAATCCAATTGATTTTGAATAAATCTGAGGTTTTGTGATATCATATCGATTGTGGTTAAAGGAGGGATTGGTTTATGAACCCAAATGAGACTAACTGGCATTTTATTACTAATCATGGACTTGTTCTAAGCTACATTGCTAACAATCCATCTCATACTGCTCGCGAAATATCCATGGAAGTTAATATTACCGAACGAACGACACATAAAATAATAAAAGACCTCCAAACAGCTGGATACATTAAAAAAGAAAAACAGGGAAGAAATAACAGCTATACAATAGAAAATGATCTTCGACTGAGGCATCCAAGTAAAGACCACATTTCAATATCGAAATTTTTGGAAGCTTTGTCTCTAGATACAACTGATTACAAAAGACATATCAATTTTTAACGCAACTAGCGTGAATAGATCATGGTGGGCGTGGTCAAGCGGTTAAGACGCCAGGTTGTGGCCCTGGAGATCGGGGGTTCGAATCCCCTCGCTCACCCCATATAAAAATAGTCCTGTAAATATCACTTCAACATTTCCCACTTAAATTTATTATTCCCACAGTACTAAGTTGTCATTAAGGAGTTACTCATATGGAACTAAAAGGCAAAAATGCTTTAATAACCGGTTCAAAACAAGGGATAGGTAAGGCTATAGCTATCAAACTCGCCTCTCAAGGCTGCAATATTGGGTTGAACGATATTGTTGAAGACGATTTTTCTTCTGAGACACTAAATATATTAAAAAAATATGATGTAAACGTTTCGTGGCATAAAGCCGATGTGGCATCTAAACAAGACACAGACGATATGATACACAACTTTGTTAACAAACATTCAGGAATCGATATACTAATAAACAATGCTGTATCATCAATTAAAAAGCCATTTTTGGAAATATCAGAACAAGATTGGGAATTTGAGGTAGGCAACGCACTAAAAGGTTATCTGTTTTGCAGCCAAACTGCAGCTAAAGAGATGATCAAATATAATCGACCAGGGAGAATAGTAAGTATCTCGAGCGTACATTCTTTCGTTGCCGCAAAAGATAATACTGTATATGGAATATGCAAAGCAGGAATAAACCGGATGACTATGAACATGGCCCAAGAATTAGGCCAATATAATATAATATGTAATGCGATAGCACCTGGATTCATTGATTCTCGAGAATTACCAAAAGATCAAGAACACATGAGAGCAGGTAAAGGATACGCTGATAAAGCAAAGCAATATATTCCAATAGGAATTGGAGGAATACCTGACAATATAGCAAATATGGCGGTTGCACTCTGTACTTCGGTTGGAAATTATGTGAACGGTCAAACTATTACGGTTGATGGAGGCCTATTAACAGGATTTCCAGTGCCTGATTCAGAGCTACGTATTTGACATATTTTTTCGTAGGGTACTACTAATTTATTAGCGCCCGTAGCTCAGTGGATAGAGCATTGGTCTTCGGAACCAAGGGTCGTGGGTTCGAATCCC
>CAYPYC010000123.1:0-4134 GCA_964414905.1 uncultured Dehalococcoidia bacterium | reverse complement strand
GAAGTATACTCGCAATCACATCTTGCAAAAATCCTCCGTGGCAAACCAGAAAAATTGTATCTTCATCATTGTGTTTTGCAATAACCCAGTTAATTACTTGATTTGCTCTAATCAATTTTTCTTGTATTGTTTCTGCCCCTTCTATTGTTCCAAATTCAGATAATTGAAGTTGTTGCCATTCGCTTTTATCGTACTTTTCGCTTGCTGCGTCAATCGACATTCCAGTTAGTATTCCAAGATCATATTCTTGTAAGTCGTCTTTATATTGAATTTCAATATTTGTGTGACTTGCTATGATTTCTGCTGTTTCCTTGACTCTTTTTAAAGGGCTAGAATAGATGTGTGTAGGAGAGATGTTTTCATCAATGAAACGTTGATGCAGTTTATTAGCTTGTTTCTTGCCTAAATCAGTTAAATGGAACTTAGGGTCTTTACTTTGACCTTGAAATCTACGTTCCGTATTTCCCGTACTTTGTCCATGTCTTATCAATATAATACGCATTTAGTTAATTAACCTCGCTGCTATCTATAAATTTCTTTATACTCCATAAATAATAGGTGATACCTGAAAATCATTTGTGGTACTATTTTCGTGTCTTGTTTGATTTTGGATATTTAGATTCAATTTTGCAAGTAAATAAGATTTAATTAAACTGGAGAAATTTAAAATGCCAAAGGTAAACCGTATCGCTGAAAGAAAGAACGTTTTAAGGGACCTAATTAAAGCGGGTAAACCAACAATCGGCACACACGTACATTCTATTTGGCCTGGTGTCGTTGAAGTTATTGGTCATAGTGGGGCAATGGACTACGTAGAATTTACTGGGCAATATGCTCCATATGATTTATTTTCTCTTGAAAATTTTGGACGTGCAGTTGATTTATTTGATCATATGTCATCAATGATTAAGTTGGATCAAGAACCTAGAATATTTCAAGCTGAGAGAGCTGTAGGATCAGGGATACAAAATCTGTTGTATGCAGATATTCGCAGCGTGGATGACGCTAAAGAAGCTGTCGCAGGTATGAGAGCAGAGACGCCTAATAGTGGAGGACTTGCCGGTGTATCGATGACAAGGGATATGGGATATGTTTTTCCTAATGTTGATCTTCCAGATTTTATTAAAGCAACCCAAGAAGGCGTTGTAGCTATTATGATAGAAAAACAGCCGGCGATTCAAAACCTTGATGCCATTTTGTCTGTTGATGGTATAGATATGGTTCAATTTGGTCCAGGTGATTATTCGATGAGCATAGGGATTGCAGGCGACTACAGTCACCCTGATATAAAAAACGCAGAAAAACTAACGATAGAAACTTGTCTCAAAAAAGGTATACGACCAAGAGTTGAGATAAATGAATGGGAAGAAGCTAAACCCTATATGGATATGGGTGTGATTGATTTTTGTATAGGTTGGGATTTAACAACGATATATGGTTATTGCCAAGAGCAAGGAGAAGGGCTTTCAAAACTCCTTGGAAGATAATATTTTAACGGAATGGGTTAAAGCACTTTAATTGCTATTTGTTCCAATTCTTTAATGCTATTTTTTTTGGTGTCGGTTTTTAGACTTACTGTAACTCTATTTGCACCGGCTTGTTCAAATTGTGATATAAGGTTTTTATCAGGTGCTACACCGAGTACTGTAATATTAAATTTATTGGGGTCAACATCTGTTTTTGTAGCCATTTTATTCAACATTTCCCTACCCTTCTGCACTACATCAGGTTCAACGCCGATCGGAATCCATCCATTTGCGTAATTGACTATTCTTCCAAAAACTTTATCTATCATACTTCCTAGGAGAATTGGAGGATGTGGTTTGCTAACTGGTTTTGGATAACAATATACTGGAGGGAAATCATAATATTTACCATGGAATTCACTTTCATCTTTAGTCCATAATTCTTTCATCGCCAATACACTTTCTCTAGCCTGTGTCCATCTATGCTCAAAGTCCGAATTTAAAAGAACAGCTTCTTCTTTTATAGAGCCTGTACCAATGCCGAATATAAACCTACCTTTACTGTACATGTCTAAAGAAGCAATTTCTTTAGCTATTGTTAAAGGATTCCTTTCCGTTACTACGTAGACGGCTGTCCCTAGTTTTAAAGTTTCTGTAACTGCAGAAGCTCTTGCTAACATTATCAATGGGTCTGGAATATCGCCCCATGCTCTTGGTATGTCATTTTCGGTTTTAACTGGTAAGGTAGGTGGGTCTCCAGTCCAAATAGACTCAAAGCCTAGTTTTTCAACTTCAGGAGCCAATTCTGCTATATCTACTGACTCTGCATTTAGTATGGTATCTATTCCTATGTCCAACAGGGGTAACCTCCGTTAGGATTTATTGATGGAATTTAATTTATTGAGCAATACTATAGCCCATTCTCTCAGTTGGTCATCTAATTCATGTCCACAGTGTGGACAATCGTAATCACCGTAACGAATTTTCGTGCCACATTTGAGGCAACTAAGAATTTCGCTAGTATGGTTCAATACTTGGTTTATTTTATATTCGTCCATGTCTCCTACTATTTTGTTACTTGATTGAATAATAATCAAGGTAGTAATATTGATAAGCTTATTGACTGAACCGATTTGATTGTTCAAATTTGCTAGTGATCACTTTTACTGATTAATTGTTGGTTTTTTAACACTAGGCTTATCATCTAACGGAAGGGATTATTATAAATATCGATTTATTAATGGTTGTGGTTATAATGACGTTGGCAGCCTTTGTTTTAAGGACACTTTCCTTTGGATTAGGTTTAACAGCAAGTCCTTTGTTGTTATTTGTCTTGGATCCTGTCTCTGTTGTAATAGTGCTCGTGAGTGTACCTGTGGTTTTAACTGCTATGCTCGTTTGGGAAACTAGGAATCAGATTGATAGAAAAACTATTATACCGTTAGGTGTTTCAGCAATTATTGGTACTTCTTTCGGTATTGTATTTGTCAAAAATATTGAAAGTTCTGTTCTTGCGATAGTAATTTCTTTAGTAGTGATAGCGATGGCTATATTGATAATCACAAATCTCAAATTTATTAGCGCCGTTTCAAACAAATTAATATACTTTATTGCTATACCTGTCGCATCACTTATTTCCTCAACTGGTATGGGAACTCCTGTTTTGGTGGCCGTATTGTTACCCAAATTTTCAAAGATTAATCTCGTAAGAGGATATATATCTGTATATTTACTGTTCGTTTACGGTACTGCTGCTTTGGGTTATTTAATATCCGGTCTGGTAGAGTCCAGGCATATAGAGATGGCAGGTATTTGCATACTGCCATCGATTTTAGGATATTTTGCTGGTAAATGGTTTTCCGATAAATTGAAAGATACCGTAATGAGGAAACTGATAGTAGGTTTTATCATAATTTCATCTTCAATTACACTGATTAAAGAATTCTACAAAATATTTGTAGGATAATGTAATTAAGTAAGTTTCCCAACCATTGTTTCGATAGCATCAATTTCTTTCGGGATTTTTTGTGATAGGTTTGTATTGCCGGTTTTAGTTACTAGGATATTATCTTCAATTCTTATACCTATACCTTTAAGTTCTTGTGGTACATCATCAACATATTTACTGAAATACAACCCAGGTTCAACTGTTAGAACCATTCCTGGTTGTAGTTTTGTGAAAGTATTGTTTTTTGAATAGACACCAGAATCATGCACGTCTATTCCAAGCCAGTGTGAAGTTCCATGCATATAATATTTCCGATAAGCTTTTTCTTCGACTAATTTCTCTATATTACCGTGCAAAAGGCCCAGTTCAATTAATCCATTTGTTAGCACCGTAACTGCGGTTTTATTTATTGAATCTATCGTTGCATTTGGTTTAACATCGGTTATTGCTTTGATTTGTGCTTCGAGCACTATATTATATACATCTATTTGTGCAGGGCTGAATTTACCGCTTACGGGCCATGTACGAGTTATATCTGCCGTGTAATAATCGATTTCAGCACCTGCATCAATTAGCAGTAAATCACCGTCGGTTAGTTTCGAATTGTTGTTTGTATAGTGCAAAATACATGAATTATTACCAGATGCTACAATTGATGGGTACCCATTTCTTACTGAACCAGCTTTCCGAAACTCTCTTTCCAATTCTGCTTGGCTTTCA
>CAYPYC010000122.1:0-4147 GCA_964414905.1 uncultured Dehalococcoidia bacterium | reverse complement strand
TAGATCATATTTGCCGTCTCCATTCCAATCAACGGGTTCTGGGTGTACCCCATGACGCCAAAACTCCAGTGGTTTTCCACCCTCGTCCCACAATACAACCTGAGGATGTTTAAAAACAGGAGAATCATTGGTTCCTACATTTTTCAAAAATAAAACGTAACTTCCTCGGAAAGGACTACCATGTTGTGGCCCTACGCCAATCAATAAATCCAACAATCCATCCCCATCCCAGTCAATTACATTGATCTTAGTCCTTCCTCTTCCATCTCCACCACCGGGAGTATAAATACCGTGTGTTTTTATTGTTTTCCCATCTTCATACAATAATTTTTCACCTGGTAATACAATATTTGTTTCAGCATCTTCAGTTCTACGGTAAATCGCTAAATCCAAATCTAAATCTTGGATTACAATATCTGGTTTACCAGTTCCTGTAAAATCACCAATACCCGGTTTTTGCCTCCATGGCCCTCTAAGTGGTTCACCTCCAATAATAGTTAGTCTCTGAGGAGGCCCTAATTCAGGTTCTTCTTTATTACCCCAATTTGGATAATAATCATATAGACCAATCATGTCAGAGACTATAATATCCAATAATCCATTTCCATCCCAATCAACAAGTACAGGATTGCTGTATCCTCCTGTATCTCCATCATAAGGGCTTTGAGAGCCGCCCCAGGTGTACCCCGCAGATGGATTTGGTGTAGCTAGCCTTCTAATTTCTGTAGTACCGTATCTTAATCTCTCTGGTTTCGAAAACTTAAGTGGTTCAACTGATATGGTTTTATACCATAAAATATACCCCTCAACGCCTCCTACCAATAAGTCAGGCATCCCGGTATTTCTCCAATCACCAACTGTTGGAACACTAAAAAAGCTATTAGACACGTGAGGGTTATGTTGTTTTATTTTTTTAGGAGTATCATATACTGGCTTCCCTAAACCATCTTTACCAAGATATTTACACCAAATTGGATTCTGTGACCTATCGCCTGCAAATATATCGAATCTGTTTGATTCAAATGGATCTGCTACACCAATATTTATATCGATATTGTTTGCGCTATTAAAAGGTTGATCCTGTATTGTAAATAATTCAGAATAGGTACCAAAATCAATATCGGTTCCATTTAAGTTTATAGGCATATAGTAAACACGACCGTAATAAGTTGCTAACAAAAGTCCTGATTCAATTGATTTAGGATTAACCAATGAAATCCATTTGGTATGTTTTGGAATCTCAGCTGAAGAGGTTTTATGGTGCTGGAAAGCAATTGAAGAGCCTTTTGAAATGTTCTTATAAAGTGTCAAGATTTTACCAGGGAATGTTACTGGCCATTTTCCTTCTTTTGAATATCTTAAACGTTGGTCTTCAGGTACGATTTGTTGGAATTTCTCATTGAGACTATATTGTTCATTTTCTGTATCTAGAATTATTAAATCGATTTTGCCATCAGAATCCCAATCCGCAGCAGCTACAGTACCTTTCTCAAACTTGCCTCTATCTGTTTTTTCTATTTCACCGTCAGTGTCATGAAAAATCACTTCTGGATGATTTGATTCATATTTATCATATTCTTTAGATAGTGTAATCGCGATATGAGGGCTCTTCGAATAATAACGCGGTTTCAGTATCACTTCTATATTTCCATCATTGTCAAAGTCCGCAGCTACTAAAATACACCCGGTCAACCCTTCATCTTTCTCGTCTCTATGGGGAGCTCTAGACATTTCTCCCAATCTCACTCCCCTATCAACGACAGGGGTACCATCATCTAAAAAGTTAATAAATTTGTGCGAATACATATCATTACCAGTAGATAACATTTCCATTTCACCGTCACCATCCCAATCCAAAACATGTATTGTACTAGTGGGATCGCATGGAGCATGCATATGCGATACAAGAGATTCATCTCCTAAAACGAGTGGAGACCCATCGCCAATGTTCGAACCTTCAATTGTACGTGGATATTTGTTCATGTTTTCACCTATTTTCCATATTTCTATATTGAAACCTTATTTAAAACCCAACATCTTATTAAAGTATTTATTTACACTATATATTTTCGATATTTACAGGCAATCTTTTTTCAATCGATTCTATTATCGATAAAACTACTGTCAAAGATTTTTTTGCATCTCTGCAGGAAACATATGGCAATGCATCACCTTTTATCACATCACAAAAATGTTTTAATTGTTCTACAAGTGGATCAACATCTTCAGGAACTTTAGTTGATTTGTGTATAGGATATTGCCATCCTGATGATTCTTTACTTTCATAATTCCATAGTTCCATTTTTGGAAATGCTAGTGATTGTTTTGAGCCTAAAAAATAATAACAATTTTCATCAACAGGATAATAATATTTATTTTCATGGGTAGTAGATTCATAAGACCAAGGAGATGGAGAAGAATCAGATGCAAAAATATTTCCCAAGGCACCATTAGCAAATTCAAGAGAGATAACAATAGAATCTTCCACTTCAAATTGTCGAGTAGTTGAACTAGCCTTAGCATAAACTTCTACTATTTCTCCGCATAAATGCCTTAGTAAATCTAGTTCATGTATAAGGTTGATTAACAAAGGTCCCCCACCTGGTTTTTTCCTTTTCCAATCAACCCCAAAATAACCTTCAGGTTTATATAATGCCCACAACATTGACACTCCAATCAATTTGCCAAAATCATTATCATTAATTAAGTCTTTCGTTTTTTTTACTAAAGAACTATGCCTCCGGTGATGTCCTATCAAAACATGTACTCTTTCTGATTCAACAATTTCTGTAATCTGCTCAGCCGATTCGATTGAATCGGCTATCGGCTTCTCAATCAACATATGAACTTTATATTTTGCGCAAAGCCTAGCAACTGCCTGATGTTGGCTATTAGGAACAGCGATGATTACTCCATCCGGCCTTTGTGCCAACAATAACTCTTCTAATTCATTGTAAAACGGTACTTTATATTGTTGCGCTATAGAATTGACTCTTTTATCTATGTCAGATATGCCTACAAGTTCAGTACCTTGATAATTGGAAATAAGCTCGGCATGTTTAGAGCCAATTACTCCGCCTCCTATAACAGCTAATCTATTCAAAAAACACCTCTAAATCAAAATCTATATAAAGGGATACAAAGTGGGAATGTGAACTATTTCAAGCAATTGTCATCTAACGACTTTAAAGAAGTGAAATCTCTATTATTTTGAAACCAAGGACGTGTAGATTCAGTACAAGAATTACTCACGGCATTGTAATTCATATATAAAACCGCTCTCCTCCAAGGTGAAACATTATTTGCAGACCCATGTACTAATGTACATAAAACAAATGCTGCAGAACCAGCTGGTCCGATTAAGGGTTCAATTGTACTTTCATTCGCTAATTTCTCTAGTAAAGCATTTTCTATATGGTGAAGAGCGTATCCTTTTCCCTTTGCATCGTCATGTAATTTTGATTCAAACAGTCCATATTTATGTGAACCAGGAATTACCAAAAGAGGTGAGGTAACAGCTGTACAATCATCTATAAAGACGGTTGCCATAATACATTTAGGCTCTCGCATACCATCGATATACTGAAAAGGAGGATAATCTTGATGCCAGTCCCACGAGGCTCCTGAACCAAATCCATATTTAGGGTTTAATCGGCTTTGATGCAAATATACGTCATCATTTAGAAGTTGTTTAACAGGCTCTAACATCCTAGGATGGCGCAACATACGGCCAAACGGATCTGAATAAGAATGTACACCGAAAGCAAGTCTCGCTGCTTGAATATCATGTTTTTCCCTGACTATCTCTGGGCCAGTTCTACTTAGAATTGATGGTACTTCATTTCGCAATTTAGAAATTTCATCCTTTGTAAATAATTCTGGGAAAAATAAATATCCCCGTTCATTAAATTGTGTGATATCATCAGCCGAAAGCTTCATAAAGGCACTCCTTACCGACTCTTTTTTCCAATCTAAATATTGTGTGATTGTAAATGAAAAACATATATATTCATATACAAATTTATGGAATTCATAATTCAAATAAGCCTGATTTGATTTGATATAAATAAGATTAGACATACAAAAAATGGAACACAAACATAAAGTTGCGGTTATAGGGCGTGGCAGACTAGACCAACAATACGCA
>CAYPYC010000121.1:1884-4158 GCA_964414905.1 uncultured Dehalococcoidia bacterium | reverse complement strand
CTACCAAAGAAGGAAATATTATATCCATATAAATATGATGAGGACTAAATCCTGCATCTGTACACGAATTGATAAAATTATTTATTTCACTCTGGTCACCAATTCGAAGAAGTTCGAGAAATTTCTTATAATTCAGATTATTTTGCGTCATCAATAATATGTTCCTTTTAAATTAGTTCAAATATAAATTCACAAACGGCTTTTAATTCATGAAGTTTAGTTCTTGAATTAAAGAACAATCTATGATATCGTTTCTACGTTTGTGTAAAAACATTCATTGTTATGTTTATTATACTACACAATTAATTTGGTTTGTGTAATATATTATATAACTAAAGATTATTTGTGACTATAAAATTAGGTGAGGAAAATGTTAAAAGCGAAAAGTTGCTACAGATGTGATGGAGATGTTTATCGAACTGGAGAGACTGAATTAAATGAAACTACGTGTTTACAATGCGGAGCGGTGCAATATTCCACAATAGTTAAGATTGATTCAGAAATCGAACAAGGTAAAAACCAAAACAACCATAAAAACCCAAGACGAAAAGCAGTTTGATAAGTTTATCCAACTATGAAATTCATTAATGAATCTTGACCCAGGCATTAGTTTTAAATGAAAATCTTAATCTCTGGTGCTAGTGGATTAATAGGATCTTATCTTAGTAAACGATATATTGAAGACGGTCACGAAGTGATTGCGCTGACAAGAAACCCCAAAAAGGTTAGTAGTAGTATTGATTTTAGCGATATAGTTAAATTTGATTACAAATCAGACATATTACCAAAATCAATAAATAATACAGACTTAGTCATCAACCTGACTGGGAAAAATCTTGTAACTAGGTGGACAAAATCAAATAAAGCGACTATTTACAATAGTCGCATTGAATCTACGAAATATTTAGTTGATGGATTATCTAAGTTGTCATCTCCCCCCCAAATGTTGGCTTCTGCGTCAGCCATAGGATATTACGGAGACACCGAACCAACAGTAAAGACCGAAAACGCATCTAATGGAACTGGTTATATACCAAAGTTATGCCTTGAGTGGGAAAATGCCGCAACCAAAGCGGAATTATTCGATATTAAAACAACGGTTCTTAGAATAGGTATTGTTATATCAAAAAAAGGTGGAGCACTTCCTAGAATGCTATTACCGTTCAAAATGGGATTGGGAAGCAAATTCGGTAACGGCAACCAGATTTGGTCATGGGTCCACATAGAAGACCTTTTTAGAGCAATAGAGTATATAAGAAATAACAATATTGTAGGGGCTGTTAATATTGTAGCTCCTGAGTCTATCGCACAAGCCGATTTTGGCAGGCAATTAGCTCAAATTATTAATAGGCCGTTTATTTTTAATATACCAAGTATTTTATTGAAAATATTTTTAGGTGAAATGTCTATAGAACTGTTAAGCAGTAAAACTGTATCATCAGACCTCCTTACCAGCCATGGTTTTCGTTTTTTATATCCAGGGATAAAACAAGCTCTCGAAGCAGAAATAAGATGATCATATTGAAGACCTACTTTATTCGATTGGTTTTATAAAACCTTAATTGGATTAATCAAACATTGACATACTTGTAGACAATAGTATACTTTTTCCTTGTTTTGTGTATTATAATATAACTATCAGCTATCACAATAAAATTAGGTGGTATTAAGTCATGAAAGAATTTCTCTTAGAAACTCAGCAATCGATTCCCAAACCAGTAGAAGAGGTATTTAATTTCTTTAGTAATGCCGAAAATCTAGAATTTCTTACACCTGATTTCCTTAACTTTAATATTTTGACAAAACTTCCTATAAAAATGCATGAAGGTACCGAAATTGAATACAAAATTAAATTGTATAGTGTACCAATTAAATGGAAATCTTTAATAACTTCATGGAAACCATTTGAGAGCTTTGTAGATGAACAAATTAAAGGTCCTTATACAAAATGGGTACACACCCACATATTTGAATCAATTGGAAGTACTTGTTTAGTAAAAGATCGTGTTAATTACAAAGTACTTGGAGATTCTTTAACGAATAAGGTCTTTGTATCATCCAATCTAAGAAGGATTTTCCAATATAGAACAAAACGTTTGATGGAATATTTTGGAGAACCATCAATCCAGGGAAATGGCAACCACGATTCAGTAAAAATCACCGTGGTTTAACCGTTACCACTAAATGTAATTCAAGGAGCAATTTTTGTTAACAAGTCTATTCACGTTTATAACTTCAAAATCAGGTAAATGGATTACTGTAACAACGTGGTTA
>CAYPYC010000121.1:0-1874 GCA_964414905.1 uncultured Dehalococcoidia bacterium | reverse complement strand
GCAGCTCCTGTCTTGAAAGAATCAACCCAACCTACAGACTGGCTTCCAAATTCTGCAGAATCAACAAAAGCATTCAATATAAGTGTTGAAGAATTTCCTCAACCAGGTCTCCCAGTAATAATTGTGTTAAGAAATTCTAATGGGCTTTCAGCAAGAGACTATACTGATGCGAACAATATAAATACATGGCTCGAAACCAATAAAAAGACATTAGGTATACAAAATATAGTATCACTGTTCAACACGCCTCAGGCGCAGAATGAATTACTTTCACCAGACGAAAGCACTATGACTATTATAGTAAACGTATCTGGAGTTCCAACTGAAGATACATTTCAATCTTCAGTGAAAGAAATACGAAATTACGTGTCGCAGTTTAGAAGCGACCGATTAAAATTGGAAACTGGCGGTCCAGCCGGTATGTATTTAGACATAATAACGGTATTTGAGCAAATAGACGGATTGCTACTTATTGTAACAATAATTTTAGTATTGGTTCTTTTACTTGTAATCTACAGATCTCCAATTGTAGCTATAGTTCCACTACTGTGTGTTGGGCTAGTTATGCAGTTGTCTCTGTCTATAATAGCTTTTATTTCAGAAAATAGTTCATTTCTTGTTGTTAATGGACAATCAAGGGGTGTAATGACAGTCGTTTTGTTTGGTTCTGGGACTGACTATTGCCTATTTATTGCTTCAAGATTCAAAGAAGAATTGAAACGAACTTCTTCATCAATAGATGCCATGAGAAAAACAATGAAAGGAATTGGTGGAGCCGTTGCATCTGCTGGAGCTACCATAATAATCGCTTCAGCAATACTGTTAATCGCTGATTTAAAAAGTTACCAATCTATGGGGCCAGTAATTGGTATCGCAATCATAATTATGACCGTAGCCTCTCTTACCTTAGTTCCAGCAATACTGACTATTTTAGGATCCAAAGCATTTTGGCCTTTTACACCTAAAGTAAATATAGATGCTCAATCTGAACAAACTACAATATACGGTAAAATAGGAAGCATTGTACTAAAAAAACCAATATTCACGTTATTAGCGACTGGTGGAGCATTAGGAATATTTATATTTGGTATCGTTGGTTCTGAAAAATCTTTTGACCAATTGGATAGTTTACCTCAAAACACTGAATCAGTAAGATCTTTCGAACTTTTAAGACAAGGTTTTTCACCGGGGTTATTGTCTCCAACAAATGTCTATATTGATATCAACAAACAAAATCATTTAAATACAGAAATAGCTTCCGAATTAGATTTAATCGCTTTAGCTATTCTGAAAAACGAATTGGTCGCCGATGTCTCTTATTTTGGTAGGCCATTCGGGTTCAATTCACCAATTGACACAAATGTTGTTTTGGAAGCTTACCAAACAAATTCAACTGACTTACAACCAATCGTTGAACGATCGCAGAAGTTCACTTCTTTTAACCAAAACATGTTGAAGTATGAAGTTGTTTTAAATATAAATCCATATTCAACTGAGGCACTGGACTTTATACCAAAACTTAGAAACACCTTATCTAAATCACTAGATAGTTCTTCTTTAATTGAACCAAATAGCTTTGTAGGCGGAGAGACCGCTGAGGCATATGACACAAGAACTGCAGCTGACAAAGACACATATTTGGTGTTACCACTTATCTTGATTGCCATAGGAATAGTACTCGTTATTTTACTAAAATCATTAGTTGCCCCACTTTATTTACTTATGACAATCATCTTTACTTACTTTTCTACTTTAGGGCTTTCTATTTTTATTTTTAAACATATATTCAATCAAGATACGGTGACACCAGGCCTTGCTTTCTTTTTGTTTATTTTTCTAGACGCTCTTGGTGTAGATTACAATATTTATCGCAT
>CAYPYC010000120.1:0-4177 GCA_964414905.1 uncultured Dehalococcoidia bacterium | reverse complement strand
TGCAACAAGAGCTACAAAAATTAAAACATAAGCAAAACTATTGCGTGAAAACTTCAGCAAATCATTGTCTCCTAATAATTTAGAATGATTTTGTATTGATCTCTTATATCATATCATGTAGAGACAAAGACAAGTAATCGTAAATGCTATAATCTTGACTTTAGCTTTAAACCAATTTCCATGGAGACTTAAATGTATACGGTAGAATACGAGAAATTTATTTTAGAAAATGGCCTAAACGTCATACTTCACGAAGATACAACTCTTCCATTGACCGCAGTAAACGTCTGGTATCATGTTGGGTCTAAGAATGAGGAAATCGGTAAAACAGGGTTTGCGCACCTTTTTGAACATATGATGTTCGAAGGTTCAAAAAACCATAGGCACGACTATTTCGACCCATTACAAAAAGTAGGAGCATCGATAAATGGTTCTACAACGTCAGACAGAACGAATTACTGGGAGAATATACCTTCAAACAGTTTGGAGTTAGCCTTATGGCTTGAAGCTGATAGAATGGGGTTTTTACTGGATGCTATAGACCAAAAAAGATTTGACACAGAACGGGAAATAGTAAAAAACGAACGTAGACAAAGCTACGAAAATAGACCTTATGGACAAGCACAACTGGAATTACAACCATTAATATTTCCAAATCCTCACCCATATTCATGGCCAGTTATTGGATCTCAGGCTGACTTGAATGCCGCTTCTTTAGAGGACGTTAAATCATTTTACAGAAAATTCTATTCTCCTTCTAACGCAAGCCTCACTATAGCAGGCAAATATGATAAGAATGAAACAATAGATCTAATTAACAAATATTTTGGCAACCTTAAACCAGGACAACCTATACAAAGAACTCATAAAATTTCATCTGCGCTGAACGGCCAAGTAAATTTACAATTGTTTGACTCTGTTCAATTACCTAAATTGTATATGGTATGGCCAAGTCCTCCAATGTTCGACAACTCTGAAGCCCCGCTTGATATATTAGCTTCCATATTGGGAGAAGGGAAAACTTCTAGGCTATACAAATTGTTAGTCAGAGAAAAACAAATAGCTAGATCTGTAAGAATATATAATTATGCACAAGAGCTGGCAGGGGAATTTTGCATTGAAATCATATCCAACAATCAAAATGATGATTTAAATGACCTGAAGTCAATAGTAGAAGATGAAATAGAAAAAGTAACCAACAATCCTCCAAATCAACAAGAAATTGAGCGGTCAATAAATAGAATAAAATCTGATCACATTTCGCAATTGGAACATATAGGCGGTTTTGGTGGTCGTGCTGACCAACTTAATTATTACAACATATTTACAAATAACCCCAATACTATAAATACTGACCTAGAAAGATATACATCTGTTGAACCTAAAGATATTCAAACCGTCACCAAATCCACGATTGGAGATAATAGAGTGGTAATGAAGGTACTACCAAAACCTGATTTAGGTTCCAAAAATGTTTCTATCGACCGGTCGAAAATGCCTAACCCCAAAACATTTTCCCTGTTTGCTCCCGCGATACCGGAAAAGATTAACATATCAGAAAATACCAACATGCTATTTTTGAGTAAATCTGGAATACCAGTAACTTCAGTATCTATAATTTTCAAAGGAGGTTCTAATCAGGATCCCCACAACACCCCTGGATTAAACCATATAACATCAAAATTAGTCACTGAAGGTACAACCAATAAATCATCAGAAGAAATACACGAACAACTAGAATTTATAGCATCTACACTTAATGCTAACACTTATCACGAACATACCGCTGTTTACACTCAATCGCTCAATGAAAATTGCTTACCTACTCAGGGTCTATTATCAGATATTTTGACTAATGCAAATTTTCAAAAACCAGAATTAGACAGAGTAAAGAAACAAGAACTTATTGACATAAAGCGTATATCAGATGACCCTGTGGCTATCAGCCGTTTAGCGTCAAGGGCAATTATATACAACAGGAATTATCCTTTAAGCCATCCTATCAAAGGGACTGAATCTTCATTACAAAAAACAACTCAAAAATCTATTGGAAACCAATACAGCAAAACCTATTTGCCAGAAAATTCGACAATTTTGGTCGTCACCGGAAGACCTAAATCAGATATTACTGCAGAAATCCAAGATTCCTTATCGGATTGGTTGAATAAAAAACCAAATTCGGCTAATGAAATTCAAACACCAAATCTAAATCCAATTGTCCGACCAGGACCATCAATTTATATACTTGATAAACCAAACTCACCTCAATCTGTAATAAAAGCTGGCATGCTAACTATAAAACGAACAGATCCAGATTATTTTGCAATGACCTTAATAAATTACATCTTTGGTGGACAACCAACCTCAAGACTGTTTAAAAATCTAAGACAAGACAAAGGATATAGTTATGGATACTATTCAACAATTGAATGGTCTCAATTTGCTTCTCTATTAATGGCTGGAGGGTCAGTTGAAACCAAAGTTACTAAAGAATCCATTATTGAGACCATAAAAGAATATAAAGGCATATCTGAAGAGGCACCTGTTACACAGGCAGAATTAAATATAGCAAAACAAGGGATACTAAAAGGGTACGCTTCAAATTTTGAAACTCAAGACCAATATATTGACAATTTAGCAAGAATTGCCCTATACGATTTACCTCTTGATTATCATAAAGACTACTTAAAAAACATTGATGATATAAGCCTAGATCAAATTCGACAAGTATCTTCATCAAGAATTAAATTGGAGAACTTAGCTATAACTGTTGTCGGTGACAAAACATTATTGCTAGACAAGATATGCGAAATAGGTATCCCTGTACACACTATAGATATAACCGGTAAAATATTAAGTAAAGACCAATAAAAATCCGTTCATACCCTCGACAGATATTCCTTTGTCCTAGTATCAACTTTAATTGTATCGCCCACATCTATAAACAAAGGTACTTGTACATTTAATCCCGTCTCTAATTTGGCATTCTTTGTGGCGCCCTGGGCAGTATCCCCCTTATATCCAGGCTCACTTTCACTTACGACTAAATCAACTGTGTTAGGCAACTCTATTGATATAACGGCGTCTTTATAAAAAATTAAATCGACTTTGAGTTGGTCAATTAAAAATGGCATGGCGAATTCAATCAAAGTAGCCGATAGCATATACTGTTCGTAATTAACTTGGTCCATAAAATAATATTGCTCACCATCACCATACAAAAATTGCGCCTCTCTTCTCTCTATCTCTGCCTGTGTAAATTTAACATCAAATCCATTAAATGATTTATCCAAAACCTTCCCGCTACGTAACGATTTGAACCTGATTCTTGCAACAGGTGCCCTTTGTTCTTTTTTAGAACGCTCGTAATCTACTACAATGTATGGTTCTCCGTCTAATTCAATTGGCATTCCTTTTCTTAAACCACCATATCCTATAGTCATAGTAACCTCTCAAAACTTCTTATAATTCTTATAAACTTTTTGTTTATTCTCACGAATTTTCCCTGTTGGTTGAATCTTTAAAATATTCTAAAGCATACAGGAAACCATTAAACCCTAACCCAGCAATTTGCCCTTCTGATATGGGTGCTATCACAGAAATATGTCGGAATTGTTCTCTTGCATGAATGTTTGATATGTGCACTTCAACTATTTTCAATTTAGAATCGGTCAAAGCGTCTCTTAAAGCTATACTATAATGGGTTAATGCCCCTGGGTTTATTATTATCCCATCTGAAGCATTTGCATTATTTTGAATGAAATCAATTAACTCACCTTCATGATTTGATTGAAAAAACGAAATGTCTAACAATAATTCTTCAGCTTTTTTTTGAATCATATCAACTAAAGTAGCATAGTCTTTTGTCCCGTAAACACTGTCATCTCTATTACCAAGCATATTTAAATTAGGCCCGTTGATTACTAGTATTTTCACTTTGAACTCCTGTTAACACTCATAATTTTATACAATCGCAATTTGGTTTCATAGCACGTCTTCTCGAGCTAACGGATGTGCTGTAATATATGCTCGACGGGCAGCTGTCATTGTAACATGGGTATATATTTGAGTTGTCTCTGGACTCGTATGACCAAGTAAATCCTGAACTATTCTTAAATCTGTTCCTGAATCTAATAGATGCGTAGCAAACGAATGCCTTAGTGTATGAGGGTGTACT
>CAYPYC010000119.1:0-4177 GCA_964414905.1 uncultured Dehalococcoidia bacterium | reverse complement strand
ATTGGACAGAAGGATTAGATGTAAAAACTATTAAGGAAAATAAAAATCCAGAAATACTTCTCTGGGTAGGATGTACACCAGCTCTGGACAAAAACAATCAATCTAGCATAATAGCAATGGCCAAAGTTCTTAATCGGGCTAAAATAAACTTTGCAATTTTAGGGTCAGAAGAGTCATGCACTGGAGATCCAGCTCGTAGAATAGGAAACGAGTATCTGTATCAAACTATGGCGACTCAAAACATAAATACCCTTAATAAATATAACATCAAAAAAATAGTAACCACTTGTCCACATTGTTTCAACAATATAAAAAATGAATATCCACATTTAGGAGGCAACTATGAGGTTCTCCATTACAGCGAATTCATTCTACAGTTGATAAAAGACAAAAAAATACAAATCAAATCTCTACCTGAAACATTAAGAATTTCTTTTCATGACCCTTGCTACCTAGGAAGACACAATAATATTTATTCAGCGCCTAGAGAATTAATAGAATTCATACCTAATTTGGAATTGAAAGAAATGGAGCCTAACAAACAACGAGCCCTTTGTTGTGGAGCAGGGGGAGGTCATGCATGGATTGAAGAAACCAAAGGAAAAAGAGTAAATCATCTAAGAACTAAACAGTTCTTGCAAACCAAATCTGATGTCTTAGGCGTTTCATGTCCATTTTGCATGCAAATGTTCAATGATGGCATAAGTAGTCTCGACAACAATGATTCAGAAGTAAAAGATTTAATCGAAATAGTTGAAGAAAACAGCCGTATCTAGGTTAAACTCACTCGTTTGCAAGAATATATTTTTCAACATCTATTCTTCGAAAACTAATTCAATCTTTCCTATAAAACATGAGCTTCTGTCGGTCCTCTGATTGCAAATGAGGAATCAATTTCCCAACAAATTCACATATAGATTCACCTACTGAACTTTTCGAAGTATCAATCTCAAACTTATGTCTCAAAAAAGAAGTCTCATACTGCTGTGCAAATCCTGCAAGAACGGTCTCTACATCTTTATCCTGAACTAAACCATATTTATGAGGATTGTCTTTCATTCTTTTACGAATTACATCAGCATCAGCCTTCACATGTACAAGAACAGTATCAGGTGCTTTATGCATTATGTCTGCTTCGATACGTCTCGCATATCGTACCCTATCACCATATTCACCAGGGCCCCCATATCCATAATAGAGTGAAGCATAAACTGCTTCGTCAAAATAGAATCCTATGTTGTTATGATGAGCATCTCCATAAAAACTATCACTAATGTGATATTCCATGTGGTACCTTTGAAAAGATTCTCTTATCTTTGGACTCAAACCAAGAAATTGTTCATTTTCTTCATCCGTATGCCCGCTCATCGTGGGGTCTGTTCCTTTTCCAGCTTCCCATGCCTCCCACATTTCTTCTATAGTACTACCTTCTGGAATATTTGGATGAGAAACGTGAGGTAATTTCCAGTGATCATGAAACCCAAATTCATCTCCTAAATTTTCCTTCACCCACTTACTAATCTGGCGAAATAAAGTGGTAGTCCCAGAATATTCACAACCCATCAATATTAATCTCATTTAATATAACCTCCCCCTTAATCGGAATATCTTAAATCTTTAAATTAAACATTATTTCATTTTGACCAAAGATCAGAATGGGCAACCATCCTTAAACGATCTTGGTCTGTCAATAATGGTTCTATTTTCTCCTGGAATTCAGCTATTGTATCCGAAATGCTAGCATGAGAAGTATCCAAAACAAAACGTCTTCCAATTAGAGAATTAGCATATTCCTCCTCAAACCTTTCTAGCACGTATTCAACATCATCCTTTTCCACAACCTGATATTCATGAGGGTTTTCATCCATCCTACTTTTTATAATTTCTGAATCGGCCTTCATTAATATCAATACGGTATCAGGAGCTATATCGAGTATCTCTTTATCTAAAACACGAGCCCAATATGACCTTTGGCCTTCAGGGGCACGCTCTAAAGCACCACTATTTTTACCACCATACCCATAATATAATGGAGCGTATACCGCTTCCTCTATGTGAAATCCAACTATATTGTGGTCAGCACCTTTATAAAATTCTGGGGATAAATGATGTGCCATCATAAACCTCTGATACATCTCTTTAATCTGAGGGTGAGATTTGATGAATTCATCCATTGCTTCTTTCGACAGTTCTGGATTAGGAATGGTGAAATGATCGTGAAAGCTTCTCCCACCACCTAACTTATTTTTGGTCCACTTGATTATCTCTTCAGACAAAGTGGTTTTACCAGAATATTCACATCCTACAATAATAAGTCTCATATTTACTCCTTATTAAATTCATAATACTTCTCAATTAGGCGTAATGAAATTCGCATTCATCCAATTTATGAAATCCTCACCATATTGAGAATCATTAGTTACTGCATGAACTGAAGCTTGCAGTAATCCTATAGGATTACCAACATCAAAATGTGTGCCTGGAAATTTATACCCATTAAATCCGGTATGTTTCATGATTTTAACCAGCGCATCCGTAATCTGTATTTCCCCGTTTACGCCTGGTTTAATATTTTTAAGTTCAGTAAAAACTGAAGAAGGTAACACATACCTCCCAATAATAGCTAAATTAGAAGGAGCTTTTTCTAAGGAAGGTTTTTCTATCATTTCAATAATTTTATAAATATCTTTTTTATATTTATTGACATCTACTATTCCTAAAAATGGAATCTTTTTATCATCTACTTCTTTAATCGCTAAAACCGGCACCGAAAATTCTTTGTATATCTCTATCATGTCTGACATACATGGGCTATCACCAAATATAATATCATCTGGAAGAAATACGCAAAACGAATTAGTTTCAATATAAGATTCTGCCTGCAAAATTGCATGACCCAGACCTAGAGGTTGTTCCTGTACAATATATAAAACCTCAATTGAATTAATAATTTCAACAAATTTTTCTAATTGCTGATCTTTAAAAGAAACTCGTTGCTTAACAATCTCTAAATAATCGTTTTCGAAATAGTCTTTGATGCTTGATTGATCAGGGCCCATGACTATTATTATTCTTTTTATACCAGAAAGGTATGCCTCTTCAATTGCAAGTTCAATAATAGGCTTATTTAAAATCGGCAACAAAGCTTTAGGAACCTGCTTTGATACAGGCAAAAAACGAGTCGCTAATCCAGCGACAGGGATAATGGCAGTGTCAATCATATTATAAGTTTATTCCCATGATCAAAAATCAAATACAATCAAGATAACCAAGCCAATTTACATATTGAAAGATAACAGATTCTATCATTAATCTAAATTGATTTATATGAAGATAAAACCAAAACATTAAATTGGATTTTTAGCAAATAAACGACAAATAAATAATTTGAATAATGTAATTAACCCTATTCTATTGTTAAAGTCCATAACAGATTGTTATCCTTGGTTTTCAAATCAAATAAAACCCAACACATATCAGGAGATAATTCATGTTGCCGCCAATAAATATAGGTAATGACACCCAATTATTTGTAGATAATTATCTAATCGAATTAGTGAATTTCGTAACAAAAACGATGCATCAGCCTGTCAAACATTCTGATAATCCATTAATAACAAAGGATAAACCGTGGGAAATCTTACCATATTTTAGGAATAACACTTCTGTTCATTTTGATAATGACGAAGGGTTATACAAACTATGGTACGAAGATATGGGATGGGATTATAAAAAATTCATTGCCCTGCAAAATTCAGCGTCAGATCGTGATGTTGGACAAGCAGCAGGCATAGATGCTTATGAAAAAACCTGTTTTAACAAATTGCTATACGCTGAATCTAATGATGGCGTTAAATGGACAAAACCTGAACTCGACTATGAAACATACAAAGATAATAAAACCAACATTTGTCTTGGCAGCAAAATCCATGGCAAGGTCCATTCTTGTTCGGTTATCCATGACCCAATTGAAACCAACATTGAAAAAAAATATAAAGCAATCTATTGGAATTCGAAAGGAGGATTAGAAGACACCGACATATCAAGTGCCTATTCACCAGATGGTAAAACATGGACCGTATCTGACAAACCCATAAAAATAGGTCAATTGTATGAAAGACAATTAGGCGATGTGATTGTTTTATCAGTAAATGAAACTACGGGTGAATATTATTTG
>CAYPYC010000118.1:0-4253 GCA_964414905.1 uncultured Dehalococcoidia bacterium | reverse complement strand
GTCGTAAGCAACTGTAAAGTTTTCTGGACCCCAACCCATAAGCGGCTTTTGAGTAAAACCTTTTAATCCGAGAGTTAAAGAACTAATT
Source organism: uncultured Dehalococcoidia bacterium (assembly GCA_964414905.1). Taxonomy (GTDB): domain Bacteria; phylum Chloroflexota; class Dehalococcoidia; order Lucifugimonadales; family OSU-TB39; genus OSU-TB39. The sequence continues at coordinate 4,165 of CAYPYC010000118.1, read as the reverse complement.
CTTCCTTGGAAACTAGCATCATTGATGCCCGTACTTACAACTCGTGAAACAACATTGTCTCCCCCACGGACTCCACCTACAAGACCATTCCTATTTATAATCAAAGCTACTACGCCAAGGATGACAATACATGCAATTGAAATCCTGACTACTTTTAAAACAAAATCCTTGTTGCCCCATTTTATATATCCGAGCGAAAATACAATCAAGCCAGCCAGCAAACCTAAAAAAGCTCCTCTAGTACCACTTAAAAACAATGTGTATAAACCAATGAAAATTGATGCTATCCAAAACATCCTAATATATAGTAAATTATTCGTAGTTCCAGAGTTTTCAGTCTTACCTGTTCTATTTCTTCTTCTAGCACTTCTAGTATTATTAGATACCGGTTCCAAATTACCGTTAGGATAATAAGATTGGATCAACAATCCAATTCCTACCAAGATATTTACCATCATGTAAGCGCCTACATATGTAGGATTACCAAGTGTTATTTCAATACGTCCACCTTCCTGCAAATATGGCAAAAAGCCTAAGCCATAATATTGCGTTAATCCTAATAACCCCATAATCAAGCTAACAGAAAGATTGAAATTGAATAATTTTTTCCAATCTTTTAATGTTCTGTGGCAACAAATTAGAATCCCAGCATAAAGATACCAGTGAGTTATATCCACCCATCCTGACATACGTTCATAAGTTGACCAAATACTTCTTTGAGGACTTACTCCCATTGCTGATGCTAACAATATAATAGCTATATACATCACCATTATAGTTAACAGCCAAGACCATTTAGGTCTATATGAAGGGTATCTAAGTATTAAAACAACTGATAGCCCAACCAAAATTTCAATTAGAGTCCTTGAGTATAATGATTTTCCTACGATAAAAGGGAAAAAGGTTTGAGGGAGTGGGTCAGTCATTACTATTAAAGGCGTCAATAACACCAAATAGCATAACAACCTAATATTAGTTAATAGAAATCTTTCCATGAATATTTGTTTTCTAAATTAAATATAATTGATAATTATTTTACTAAATACAGACCAACTAACAAACTACATTTACGGTTTCCTAAGCTTAACATCGGCCCGTAATTTGCCATGCAGATGTCTTTTTTATACCTTCAGACAAATCAATTAATGGCATCCATCCAAGTAATTGATTGGCTAATTTATTTGACAAAACCGAATGGGTCAAATCACCCAACCTAATATTTTCATAATTAGCAGGAACCGAATTCCCTACAATTTTGCTCATCAATTCATACAGTTCATTTATCGATGTAACTTTACCAGAACTAATATTAACACTAAATGTTTCATCTTTTTTTATAGCTGCTTTAAAAGCTTCCTCAACATCCCCTACATATACAAAATCTCTTGTTTGTTCTCCATCTCCGAATATTGTTACAGGTTTTTGTGACAACATTCTATTTAAGAATATAGATACAACTCCTGCTTCTCCAAAGTGATCTTGTCTCGGACCGTAAACATTCGATAATCTCAATGTTTTCACAAATTGATATGGCTTTTTCTGCATTAAAATATAACTTTCTGCAGTCCACTTACTTAATCCATAAGGGCTAATAGGCTTGATTGGATGTGATTCATCTAAAGGCAAATACTCAGGATCGCCATAAAGTGCCCCTCCAGTATTGATATAAATAAAATTTCTACAGCTCGTACTATTCATAGCATCAAACACATTTATAGTACCAATGATATTCGTATTTGCATCTAGAACAGGATTATTTGTCGATATATTTACAGATGTTTGGGCAGCAAAATGTGATATAACGTCTGGATCAAACGACTTTATTATATTTGAAATTGCTGAATCGGTAATATCTAGATTTTCAAAATTGACTTTAGGATTTAGATTATTTGAATTTCCAGTCGACAAATTATCAATGACTAGTACATTATGACCTTCATCAATCAGGCCATCTACAACATGAGACCCTATAAATCCTGCGCCACCCGTAACAATAATTTTCATGTTTAAATGATATCAAAAAAACGATAATTAGTACCAAGACTGATATACACCTTATGTGACTTTGACCATTTTTGGGGCACCTATTTGATACTGACCAAGTAATTTAAATCCTTTTGGACTAATAAAACAGATTTATGTAACCACCAAATACTATTATGCTAAAAATGATTGTTGGTATATTTATATTTATAAAATTGCCTGCTTAATACTATCTGGATCAATAAATATTTATTTAAATCCATTCAATATACTAATTGGATCCTACAAAACAAAACAATAATCGTAGCAGTAAATGGCTAGACACACCAGAACTCTATAGCTGGCTAAGAAAAGCTGCTTTCAATTCACAAGGGTTTAACCCAAAATCTTATGAAAACAAACCTGTTATTGGTATATGCAATTCATGGAGTGAACTAACTCATTGTAATCAAAACCTAAGACAATTAGCGGAATCCGTAAAACGTGGAGTCTGGCAAGCAGGAGGGTTCCCACTAGAGTTTCCTGTTATTTCACTCGGGGAATACCATATGAAACCAACTTCTATGCTGTATAGAAATTTAATGAGTATAGATGTAGAAGAATCGATTCGCGCTAACCCAATTGATGGAGTAGTACTGCTATCAGGATGCGATAAAACCACACCAGCAATGTTAATGGGTGCCGCAAGTGCAAATATACCATCAATATTAGTAACAAGTGGACCTCAGCTGAGCGGTAGATGGAAGACAGAACCATTGGGAGCTTGCACTGACTGTAGAAGATATGAAGCCGAATTTAAAGCAGGACAAATAAGTCAACAAGACTGGGAAGAAATTCAAAATTCAATATTGAGAAGTCCTGGTCATTGCATGGTTATGGGTACAGCTTCAACAATGGCTTGCCTTTCGGAAATTTTAGGCATGGCATTACCTGGAAACGGAACCATCCCAGCGGTAGATTCCAGAAGACATCAAATAGCGGAACAATCTGGTTTCCAGATAGTTAAGATGATTTCGGAAAAAATGACACCATCAAAAATCATGACTAATAAAGCATTCGAAAATTCTATAATAGGTCTACATGCCTTAGGTGGTTCCACTAATGCAATCATCCATTTGAATGCGATAGCTGGTAGATTATCTATAGATTTACCACTCAATTTATTCGATAAATTTTCTAAAAGTACGCCTGTAATCACTAATTTAAAGCCAGCCGGAGAATTTTTGATGGAAGATTTTCATTATGCTGGAGGTATGCAGGCAGTGATAAAAGAAATCAGTCCTTTATTGCATTGTGAAGAAACAGGAGTTTCTGGATTAAAGATATCTGACCTAGCATCGATTGCCCGCAATGACAATAACAATGTAATCAAATCTTTAGATAATCCTCTTTTCCCTGAAGGAGGGTTAGCCGTACTAAAAGGTTCTTTAGCACCTGAAGGTGCAATAATTAAACATTCTGCTGCATCTCCTCATCTTCTCAACCACACAGGAAGAGCGGTTGTATTTGATAATAATGATGATTTAATACAAAGAATCAACTTAGACAATCTGAATATAAAGCCTGAAGACATATTAATTTTAAAAAATTCAGGACCTAAAGGAGCTCCAGGCATGCCTGAATGGGGTTTTCTTCCAATCCCTGATAAATTACTAAAAGCAGGGATTCGTGACATTGTTAGAATAAGTGACGCAAGAATGAGCGGAACGGCGTTCGGAACAGTTGTAGTACATACTGCACCTGAATCTGCACTGGAAAATAGTCCTATGGCTGTGGTAAAAACAGGAGATACTGTAGAACTAAACATAGATAAACGGAGCCTTGATTTGTTGGTAGAACCATCAGAAATCAGGAAACGATTTAAAAATATTAGTCCCAAAAAAGTAACCCATGGATCTGGATATACTGAACTTTACAAAAAGCACGTTCTTCAAGCACCCGAAGGATGTGATTTTGATTTCCTTAGAAAATCACCCGCATGATATTTCCAATGTGGGTATTTGTTGTAATGCTTAACAATTTAAGTTCATAACGTACTGTACTAATATAAAAAGCGGTTTTATAGTATTTTAGTAGATATTGAACCATATGAAATTGAAAAATTAATCATAAATTACAATAATATGGAACTGGAGTAGAAAATGTTCAAAAAATTAAAGAATTGCCATAATTCAAAAGACTT
>CAYPYC010000117.1:0-4274 GCA_964414905.1 uncultured Dehalococcoidia bacterium | reverse complement strand
TCGTTCATCAACAACGACCTAAGGCAAATTTGGTTTATCTATGTATGCAGAGGACTCAGCACTCAATTGACTGAAAGCAATTACATGAACGGATTTCCAGCTTGGGAACCTGTTGGCACAAACCCTTGACGCTTATCTGCTAATTCTAAACAAATTAATTTATAGCTCAATCTCCAATAATTCCAAAGAATTTCTGTTCATAATTGCATTGATTTCAGTAAATGGGATTACAGGAAGGTTATATTTTCTGCAATAAGACGGCAGACCATTCAAAAATGAGATGGTTTCAGCAGGAGTAGTAACAGGCCAATCAGATGCAAACAATAATTTGTGCATCACATTCCACTCATACGCTAATCGAAATCCATTGTACGCAGACCACGGGCGATAAAACTGCCCCGATATATCAGCATAAACATTTTGATGTTTCCTTATAACTGCAATACAATCTTCGTGCCACGGATGCCCCATATGTGCCATAACAATTTTTAAATCAGGAAACAACAAAGCTATTTCATCCATATAAATCGGATAAGAATACCTTATTGGAGAATTCGCCATGGGTGCTGTACCTTGATGAAAAATTATAGGTATATTATTCTTTTCGGCATAAGTATATAAAGACTTAGCGTTTATACCCAAGGGATCAAAATTCTGATAATTAGGTCCCAATTTTATCCCACGCAGATTCAAATCAGATTTACATCTATATACTTCATCCAAAACCGAATCACTATCAGGATGAACTGACATAAAGCCAATCAACTTACCAGACCCAAGTGATACAACTTTAGCCGTACTATCATTCACATCATCAACAAAGTTTAGATGTTCAAGAGCATCATTTTTTGATGGATGCCTAGCTATTCCAAAAACAATGGCGACATTTACAGGGGCCATATCTTGCAAATATTCATCAACACTATTGGTCATTTTAATAAGTCTATCTGGCCTCATTTTTGCATCATATTCTTCTGCTTCCGGGTCAACAGTTTTATAATGACTCGGAGTATGCGTATGTACATCAATTATCATTTAACCACCTCTCTGTTAAATCCATATTTACATTTTAAGATATAATTTCGTTCAATAACCATAATTATTATTGACTATTAGATACAACAAAGATAATCTTTTGCTTCTAATAATAAGGTGTGAAATTATGTCAAATAAAGATCAAGTCGGAAAAATACAAACAGTTACAGGAACTATCAAACCTTCAGAACTTGGTAAAACAAGTACCCATGAACACATTTTTATCGACTTTGTGTGTATGTTTACAAAACCAGATGAAGCTAGTGAACAGTTTAAAGCTAATGAACCTCTCAGATTAGATAATCTAGGATGGATTAAATATGACCCATTTCGAAACATAGACAATTTGGAACTAAATGATGAATCGTTAGCCGTCAATGAAATTTTGAAATATAAAGCAGTTGGAGGTAATAGCATTGTAGAAGCTACGACTTTAGGCATTGGGAGAGACCCTCAAGCTTTAGCAAAAATATCTCGTTTGACAGGTGTCAATATCATAACCGGTGCCGGTTATTACGTTGATGCTGTCCACCCAGAAAACATGAATGACAAAACCATATCTCAATTGGAAGAACAAATAACAACTGAAGTCCAAACTGGCATAGGCGATACGGGTATAAAAGCCGGTATTATTGGCGAAATAGGTTGCTCATGGCCTTTGACTAAAAATGAATATAAAGTCTTGCAAGCAGCGGGGAAAGCACAAAAGGAAACTGGGGCATCAATTTTAATACACCCAGGAAGAAGCGAAGATAGTCCATTTGAGGTCCTTGATATTTTATCTAAAGTAGGCGCAGATATATCTAGGGTAATAATCGGTCATATAGAACGTACAATACAGGATATAAAGATAGTAGATAAACTTGCTAAATCCGGATGTTACTTGGAATATGATTTATTTGGGTGGGAAGTTTCTTATTACCCACTATCCGACAAAATAGATATGGTCAACGATTCCCAACGAATCAACTACATATCAAAATTGATTGACTTGGGATACGAAAATAACATAGTCATAGCACAAGATATATTTTCTAAACACCGAACTACAGCCTATGGCGGACATGGGTATGGCCACATCATAGAAAACATATTACCAAGGATGGCTAAATCTGGAATAACTTCTGAAGTAATTAACAAAATCATCACTGAAAATCCATCAAAGATATTGACGATTAAATAATCACAGGAGAAATAATGTCAAAAGTTGAACAGAAGCTAAAAGAGCTTAATATGAAGTTACCTACTCCAACTAAACCCCTTGGTGCATATTTGCCATTTGTTAAATCAGGAAATTTGATTTTCCTTTCAGGTCATGTACCTCCCGTAATGACTGGAGAAAAAGAATATAAAGGTAAATTAGGGGAATCATTAACCGTTGAAGAAGGTTATGATGCAGCGCGATTAGTAGGTTTAAACCTATTAGCAACTTTAAAAACCGCAATATCAGACTTAGACAGATTAAATCAAATAGTGAAAGTCTTGGGAATGGTCAATTCTACACCCGATTTTAACCAGCATCCTAAAGTTATAAATGGATTTTCTGAATTGATGATAAATCTTTATGGCGACAAAGGAAAACATGCAAGATCTGCGGTTGGACTTGCTAATTTGCCATTTGATATCCCTGTAGAAATAGAAATGATAGTCGAGATAAAATAATTTAAAAGGCTTGAAAGCAAATAAAATCTATGCCGAAGCCAACCAAATCAATAGGCATATTTGGCGGAAACGAATTCCAAGAGAATTGCCTCGAAATCGACAGAGAATTTTGTAATCTATCTTCTATCAACGAATCGAAGGTTCTTATTCTACCTACTGCAGCCGCAAATGAAAATCCAGAGCTAGCAGCCTGCAACGGCATAACACATTTTAACAAAATAGGTATTAAAGCTTCAGCATTAAATTTGATTAATAAAAATCAAAGTAACGACAGATGTTTTTTAAAACCAATTAATGAGTCAAGTGTTATATATCTAACTGGAGGAAATCCTAGGTATCTAAATACAATTTTGCAGAATTCCAAGGCGATTATTGAAATCAAAAAAGCATTGAGCCGTGGTTCAATATTAATAGGTTCAAGCGCAGGTGCAATGGTTATGGGCAAATATATGCTGTTGGACAAATTAGTACCAGGTTTAAATCTAATTCCGAATACTGTTATTGTGCCACATTTCGAAAACAATCATGATTTGGATAACTTAGCAAATATTTCACGAAATCATGATATTGCTATTTTAGGCTTAGACACTCAAGCCTCATGTATAAATAACAACAATAATTGGATTACTTTAGGGAACAAAAAAATAACCCTTATAAAGAAAAATAATATCCAGGAATTCACCCAAAATAAAATGAAAATACCCTTAGAATTCCAACCCATATTTTAAAAGGAATAGTATGAATTACCTAATTTGGGCACTAATAGCTATGATTTTTTACGGAATTACGGCCGTTTTGCTTAAAATCGGCTTAAAAAATTCAAATACTGAAATAGCATTAATTTTAACAAACGTGATATTGGTACTCGGAGGCATTTGCATTGCTTTATTTAAAGGGTCTCTATTCACAAAATGGCCTTTAGGCTGGCCTTTAGTTTTCTTATCATTAGCAGGGGTAACTCTCGTCATTAGCATTGCTAGCTACTATACTGCATTGAGCAAAGGTCCTATATCAATCGTTTTGCCTATTTTTTCAATGAGTTTTGCTATAGCAAGTATACTGGGAATAATTTTACTAGGTGAAGAGATTAACATGTTCAAGATACTAGGCATCTTTCTTGCTGCGACAGCTATATTTATGTTGACCAGGTAAGGTTCATTTAGTAAACCCGAAATTCTTACATCACCAATCGATGTTTAACTTGGACCACATAATTCCAAATCTACCATCTTTTTTCATCCAATGAGTAGCGAGAATATTGCCATCCGATAAACGTATGGCAGTTGGAAAACCAAATTCAAAACCATAAAACTCTTCAACTCCTGAAATTAAATCCCTAGGTCTTTCTTTTTGAGTCATCGGATCATAAAGCAATCCTTCAAAAACAACTTCCCATTTTTGATCTCTTACTTCCACCAAATCCATAACAATTCCCTGAGCACCATATCGTCTGTTATAAAAAATCAAAAACCGATCTGAACTTAAAGGAACAGGAGTCATCGTTTGACCTAGTATCCCTGTTTTCATTGGTACACTCCAAGAACCACCATCATCATCCGAAATCACATAACTATTTT
>CAYPYC010000116.1:3076-4380 GCA_964414905.1 uncultured Dehalococcoidia bacterium | reverse complement strand
GATGAAGTTAAATATAGATATGAACAAGGAGATGTTTTTCACAGAGAAATTGAAATAGAATCAAAATCGACCTATGGTGATAGTGCGATATCAATTATCTCGAAACATTTAGTTGAAAAATATCCGAACACTTTGTGGACATGGATGCTCAGCAAGCTTGAACTTGGAATGGCTTTGCAAGATTTAATTATGTCGGGAAATAGAGAAATACTTGATAACAAAAAAATCAGTCAAGAACTCTACCACCAGTTAAACGTTCAATGGAAACGAAAATCAGAATTAATATAATAGGAATGAGCAATTGTTTTTAAAGTTAAGTTACTTTAATCAATGGGGTCGAAAAAGGTTAAATCAGCACCAAAATTCTGCATTGCCATTACTTCATCACCTCTTAGCTTAACTTCTATATTTCGCGTTTTATGCTTTAGGTTTAAAGTTTGTACCCTTAACGGAGTTGAAATCGATATCGGTTTTCCTACATTTATTGATGGGAACATACAATACCCGTTAGTCCATATTGGTTCAATATCTTGGCCAGATATTTTAATGTTATTTCTATTTACCCATTTTGGTATTCTTATGGATAAGGGCTTGGAGGTTTTAGGTAAAATTTCTACCTTGTTTGAAGGATATGGTGATGAGACTTTTACATATTCATTATCTTGATCAAACAATAGATTAATAGATATTGTGTTTTCTTTTAGAGAAGATAGAGAACGATATACCTCGCATAAAGATGCTACTGTTCCACCGACTACGTCCAAATTAAATCTTATCCTTTTGTTTTCTAGTGGCTCATGACCGAATGGAGCAGGAAATCCCCATGCTCCTTGTAATCTTGGTCCAACATTAATTTTGCCATCTGAATTAGTGGGATTTGCTGGATCTTTTATAAAAGATATATCGCGCAGCTGCGAAGGAAGTAAGTGGCACCTTAATATACGTTCAGCATCACCATAGTATTCGGTGTAACCCCAATCGCCTAAAATCAAGGCTGTTTCAACGATATCTCCCGTATTGTTCATTTCACCTTCATCTGGGTTCGGACCTTCCCCACAATTTTCAATGCTCCAACCGAGTTCATCTCGCATTGTCCATAAGCCGTTATCATAAAAAGCTTTCACGCGATTCATTAAAGTGGAATCTTTTGTTAATTCAGCTAATTGGGCTAAAGAAGACATTACACAGGTAATTGAATGCGCATGTGTGCCAAATTTTTCTACGTTAAATGATCCTTTTTCGTCAAAAACTTCTTCCAATAATTTTTCTTTGAGTACTAATGCCAACGATAATGCGTTAGCTGA
>CAYPYC010000116.1:0-3066 GCA_964414905.1 uncultured Dehalococcoidia bacterium | reverse complement strand
TGATGCTGATATAACTTTGACTCAGGCAAATGCGTTAGCTGATGCGGTTACTTTATAATATTTCACTAATGGCCCTATAGTTCTTGCCAATCCACTAACAAAGACTTTTGACTTTTCGCATTTTATCCCGTACGAATTTTCTATTCCCTCATAATCCCAGTCGGTTATTGGATTCCAGTGGCTTGTGATATCTTTTATACTTTTTTCTGCTACTTCTACAGCCTGCTCTGAATTTCTATATTTTATTAATGAATAAAGAGCATGAAACCCTTCTCTAATGTGGTGAGGGTTAAATACATTGGGTATTTTAGTTGGGGTACTAGTAATAAAAGGGCCTCTATCCATGGGAAATGCAAGGGCTCCGCTATAAGACAAAAAAGCAGCTTTAGTGTGATTATGGACAGCTTCTTCACTTATATTTATATTGGTTGAATCTTCTACATTCAGAAGTGCATTTAAATGTCTTCCTGGCATATGGCTCTCTAAACTTATTCCCAAAAATGCGCTTGGTTTAATAATCACTCGAAAGTAGGGAATATTATCATCATCCACGTTGAAACAGTTAGACATGGCGTTACATCCCATCGAAATAGCTGACAAGATATCTTTTGTATTTACGTCATTAAGCTTAGCCACTTGTATATCCTGGGCACGAATTTATTTTGGATGTTTGTGGGTATAACAATCAAATCTGTGAGAGATGACACTTTTATTGATTTTATGCAGTAAGAGTTAGGTTGCTTTTTGATATGATTCCAAGTCATTTTTGTATTGTTTAGCTTGCGCAACAATATCAACACCAACTTGCTCGCTAAATGCATCAGTTATAGATTTTACCATTGGGCCAACTTTACCATCCCCAACAGGTTGGAAATTGAATCTTGTTACCGGTACTGCAAATACAGTTGTACTTGTAATGAAAGCTTCGTCAGCTGCATTAACATCATATGTTTCTAAGTTGGTTTCGTGACACGGGATTCCAAGTTCTTTTGCGATGTCGATAACTGCTCCCCTAGATACTCCTCTTAATATATTTCTACCCTCAGGAGTATATAATTCACCATTTTTTACAATAAAAAAATTGTTTCCAGTACCCTCTGTTATAAAGCCATCTTCATCTGTAAGAAGTGCAGATGCTCCGGGCTCAAGCCGTTCAGCTTGCAGGTTTGCCATTTGGTAGAACATTCTACTTCTATTTTTTATTTTTGGATCCAGTATACGTGCAGGTACTGATTGCTGAGGTACAATTACAGAATGTATTCCGTTCTCATATTTATCAGCACTTCCTGCCATATGCGTTATAAGAGGCCACGTATTGATAGTTACTGTTGGTTCTAATCCATTTTCAAACACTGACTCATAAATAGGTAGTGGGCCACGAGAAACATTGTGCATTATTTGGATGTCCATATCTTCAGTAAAACAATCTTTGTTATGTTCCAACAGGTCATATGTAGCTTTTTCCATATCATCAACTGTCAATCCACAATCGATTTCAGCTATTTTCAAGCCCGCATATAGTCTCTCTATATGCTGACGAAGTCTGAAAGGTTTGTGTTTATAGGTCCTAGTCATCTCAAAACACATATCGCCATACATTAGAGCTGAGTCAAATATAGAGACTCGGGCTTCTGATTCTTCTACATATCTGCCGTTAAAATAGACTTTTCTTGTCTGTGCCATATTCATACTCCATAAATATCAGTTTTATTTGTTCCAAGTTAAATTTAAATGTTCCAATGTTGTTCAACAGTTTGTAATGTGTACGATAATTCTTCAGCCGCATTTATAACCTCTTCAAAGACTTCATCATGAATCGGTTTAGCAACCCAAGCCAATCTTTGTTTTTCGGACTTCCAAAATGATATGACTTCGTAAACATGAGTAGGTGATGCAGCTTCAAGCTTTTTTAATTCTTCGTCTGAATATGGGGTGACGGTTGCAGCTGATATAAAGCCGTCTTGTACTTGCATTGCATCTATCCAACGGTTTTTAATCGCTGATTCCAAAGTAGTTTCCATTCCTGATTTTGGTTTCAAATATACATGTAAACTTATCATTTATCCTCCAAGAGACAGTTTTTATATTGATAGAATTAATTACGAGAGAGGTTTATCCTACAGTTTGGTTATCTCAATGCCTCTTCCAGTATTTCTTTTAATCTTGCCGATTCGACTTTCAAATCCCATCCTTTTTCGAGTACCTCAGGAGATGAGACAAATTCTACAGAAACAACGCCATCAAATTTGTCTGCCTTTAATTTATGCATGACTCTTTTAAAATCGATTACTCCTTCATCCGGCTTTGCTTGAAATTCTCCTGGTGCTGATTGCTTGCATTGAACGTGTCTTGCATATTGGTGCATTGGTTCAATATCCTCGTGAGTCAATTCAAGTTGTACTTGATGTGCATAATCAAGTGTGATTCCTAAACCAGGCACGTCATTTATTAACTTTATGGAGTCATTTGGATGATGAGCAATAGAAAAAATACAGGGTTCTACGTTACAATGCATGCCATTACTTTCAGCAATATCTACCATTGTGGACAGTTCTTGTACAGACAAATCCCAAGCCTCCTGCTTTGACTGTCCAAGATCTTCAACCAAGGGGTTATCCGCATCGTGAACGTCTCCTGGAAGCATCATCATACTTTCAAAGCCAGCTCGTTTAGCAATCGCTGCCATTTTTGTAAATGTTTCTCTGGTCTGTGTTCTTATTGTTTGGTCAGGGTGATTTACAGAATGACCGAAATTACAAATGAAAAATTCAGAAATTTGAAGACCGTTAGATTCAGTGATTTTTCGAATGCGGTCTCCTTCACCTTGTGGGTCATCAATATTTTGCACGACCTGCTGCGGTACCCATTCCCCAAAACTACTCCATCCACAGCCTCCTATATCAGCATATGAAAATCCCATATCACTCAAGATTTTGGATGATTCTTCTAAGCTTAAATTTCCAAAAGCAAATGTCGATCCTGCAAGCTTAATCATCGATATACCTCTCTGCTTATTATATTTATGTATATATTTAGTAATTAAATTTTATCCGATTTTAATAGAGA
>CAYPYC010000115.1:0-4432 GCA_964414905.1 uncultured Dehalococcoidia bacterium | reverse complement strand
CTACCTCTAAGACGCATAGGCCATATTACCCCTGTTAACGTTGGAACAATATTAGTCAATGCAAGTCCTGTGGCAATAGGGTAGGGGAAATCTTGAGAACTCGGTGAATCAGGCTGGACAATTGGCTCCTCTAAAGTATCGTCATCACAAAAAGGATATTCAAATTCATTTTCAACGGTACATTCTGGTTCAATAAAATCATCAGTACTGTCTAAAGAAAGATTATTGTCTAAAAGTAAGTCCGCCAAAGTTGGATCACCAACACCTAACATACCTTTTCTATCAAAAGACCTGTCTAATTTGTCCCATTTTGGAGTAGGTTCAAAATCAATCCACCCATAGTCAGGAAAATACACCTGTACCCAACCATGACTATCAGAATCTTTTATGGATCGGTAATCTTCATCTATCAATTCACCTGAAGCATAGCCTACTGCCATACGAGATGGTACTCCAACAGACCTCATCATCACGGTCATCGCTGAGGCAAAATAATCACTGTATCCTGTTTTGGTATCAAACAAAAACCAATCTACGCTATCTCCGTCAGAAGGTGGAGATTTTATATCTTGTGAATAAATGAAATTACCTTCATCCCTCAAGAATGTTTCAATAGCCAATGCCTTATCAACAGGATGTTCCACACCATCAGCAATAGAATTTGCAAGTTGCTTAACTCTATTTGGCAAACTTTCAGGTAAATGCAAATAATGGTCAGATATATAATTATTGTACTGCACTCCAGTACTTCTTAACCCTTTATAAGTAATATCTGGTATATAAGAATACATTTCATATGCTTCATTTTTCTGAACTGAATCTTTAAACTGCCAAGAAACTATATCTGGCCTCTGCAATTCTTTTCTTTTAACGGTCAACGTTTTTTGAGTTCTCCAATCCTCACCTTGGCCTCCTGGATTTATGTCTACAAGTAACAAATCTTTTGGTAAATTTTCAACCACGAATGATTCAACGTATTTGTTAGGAGGTGGGTTCAATAAGAGTCTCATATTATTTGCATATTGCTTAATATCTTCAGGTAAACTTTCGTTTGTTCCATTTAAATCTATCTCAAACTGCTTTGGAGCCAGCGTTTCTACTACTACTGGTTCATTTATCCAATTCATGTCACCACCAACAAAGGCGGTTTTTGAATCGAATCCTAATTGAAGCATTTGATAAGAAAGTTGCAAATCATCCACTACTTCTTCTGTTGGAACAGCAATAGATCCAACCTCTGATTTAATTGTTTTACCAGTTTTCCATCCGAGAGAAGTATATTCACTATAAGTGCGTGACAACCAATATGTGGGTTCTTCGCTAGTCGCCCAAATCACTGTTTCTCCTCCAAATGATATTTTGCCTTGGAAAGGTAAAATATCACCAAAGAACCTACCTGCAACATTTTTCTTTGAGGTGATTCCGGAAAACATTCTGGCAAAGTCATTTTCCAATCCAGAAGCTAGAGGGCTTCTAGTCTTACTCCACAATTTGGCTATGGTTCTATCACCAACCTCATAAACTGGTATTCCATTTGCTAAAATTAATACAATCCCACTAATTGCCATTATTATCGGTATACTGATAAGTGTATTTAATATTCGAGATTTGGTTAAAACGTCATTGCTTTTCCATTTATCATGTTTTTGTACAATTGTAAGTCTACCTACTACAACAAAAGCAATCATCAAAAACAAGTAAAATCTATCTATGAAATAGTCCGGCATAAAACTCAAAGTGGTTAAAATTGCTACTCCACTAAGCAATATACCAATCCATGCATTTGAAAACCTAAATAAAATCCATGTACTTATATAACCAAGTAACCAAGCTAAACTCAATAAATATAAGGTTGGCGGGATTAAATCCCTATTTATTTCATCACTTCGAGCTATTTCAAACCAAACAATTACATGGTCTATAACCTCTCGAAAAGCACCTAGCATATTTTGATCTTTGATTAATGTAGAAGTTTGCCAAATTGATATTAATAACCCAATTAAAATGCCAACAACTAGACTGACCGGCCACGGTAATAATTTTGTTTTAGCTGTACCCAATCCAACGATAGTTGATAAAAGCATAATAAGCCATAATCCTGGTGTCGCAACCCATTCTGCTTCTCTCACTATCCAAGCAGCCACGCAAACCATTGCTAACGCTAATACAAAAGTATCCCAGCCTTCTCTAGGCGAAAGCATGTTAATCAGTCTTTTAAATGGCATATCTACAGATTTATCTGTTTTATCAATTCTAAATACATTATTTTTGTTCATATTAATCATCAGCTATTTGCTTTCGCTATTTATCAAATTTACATTTTGAGGATAATACTCAGGAGTTAATATTTGCTCCAAGTTATCGTTCACTGAAACCAATACTCCAGGGACGCCTAATTGTTGAAGCAACACGCTATTATCAATAGTTGTAAACCTAGCACCAAACGATGAAGAGTCTAGCTGTATTACTTTGACTTCTACTCCCTTTTTCATAAGTTCAAATGCAGCGTAAACCCACTTTGTGCTAGCAGAAGACGTTATTATTATTAAGGTAGTACTGTAAACCCACATTCTTTCAAAATCTGATATAACGTTTTCAAGGGGGATAGAGCCATTTGATTTAACTATCGCTAAATACTGCATTATTCGGTCAAGTTGTACTTTCCCATAATCTGCAGAGATGACGTATTTATTATCTCCATAAGCAACTATTCCGACAGGAAGATCAACAGAAATATAGCGTTTAGCGTATGAAGCAGCTATCGAAGAAACATATTCATCAATACTATGTTCGAGCTCACCAGCCTGTACATCTTTATTAAAATCACCTACAATCCAAACCTCACTTGATCTACCGATGTCAAATTCCTTTGACATCAATTTACCCATACGTGCTGTACTATTCCAATGTATTCTATTAAAACTATCCCCATAGACATAATCTCTAACTGAATTAGCATGAGGTGTTACTCTGTAAGTTTTTTTCCTACTTAGGCTATCACCGTATAGTTCAGCTGAAGGAGTTGCCAATGCAGAAAGGTCCACAGTTCTCGGATACACAATAACGGATTGCTTAGCACCAAATTTTTTCGACCGTATAAAAAGATTAAAAGGATCTGAATTAGATATCTCAATCGGACCAATTTGATAAAGACCACGCTTACGAGCTTTTAAATCCAGTGCTATTTCTGTCTCGCCAAACGGCCTGATATTTATTGCCACACCGCCTGTATGACCGGGTAAATCCGTCATGTCCTTTAATTCCAAACCAAACTTTGGAATAAAACGAGCGATTATTATTCGTATTTTTTGTTCAAATGATTCTCCCACCTCAGTTTGGTTTAGTCTGTCAATTATTTGAACTCTTACAGCAATTAACATGAACCACGACCATAGGTAACCTATAAGCAATATAGAAACCAAAGCATAACTCAATCTGTAAAACAAATTGAATCCTGTAGCCGCAGCAGTGATGAAAGTCACTATAAGTAATACCAGAACAAAAAGTGTTCTTAAAGTCGGTTTGGCAAAAAGATAAAATATCGGATTCATATGTTTATCTTCCTAGGTTTACATTCCCAGGTACTGATATTTGGCTCAAAATAGAATCAATTATGTCATTACTCTGAACACCTCTCATTCTTGCCGGAGAAGACATTACAATGCGATGACCCAATATAGGATTAGCGAGTTCTTTAATATCGTCAGGTAAAACAAAATCCCTTCCCCTTATGAAAGCTAGAGCTTTGGTTCCGTTAAACATTGCAATAGAACCTCTTGGCGAACTACCTAATGCAACATCATCATGCGTCCTTGTCATCTCAACGGCCTCTACTATATATTCCTTTAAACGCTCATCTATATATATCTCTTTTATTGATTCCTGAATTTCATTTATTTCAGTATCAGATGCAACTTCTTGTAAATTTTCAATGGGATGCAATTGCTTTTGGTTTTCAACTATCTGTATCTCTTCTTCTTTAGATGGATATCCCAAAGAGATTTTTAAAAAGAATCTATCCAGCTGCGCTTCAGGTAAGGGAAAGGTGCCTTCAAACTCGATTGGATTTTGAGTAGCCATAACTATGAATGGCCGGGGTAATTTATGGGTCTTTCCTTCTACAGTAACTTGTTTTTCATCCATAGCTTCAAGCAAAGCGGACTGTGTTTTAGGAGTGGCCCTGTTTATTTCATCTGCAAGTACTATTTGGCTGACAACCGGGCCAGGCTTGTACTGAAATTCTCCAGTTTTTTGGTTGTATATAGAAACACCGGTTATATCGCTAGGCAACAGATCAGGAGTGAACTGTATTCTACTGAATTCACATCCTATTGATTTAGATAAACTACGAGCTAACATAGTTTTACCAACTCCTGGGACATCTTCAATCAAAGCGTGACCTTGACAAATTAAAGTTACAACGGCTAGTTCA
>CAYPYC010000114.1:0-4445 GCA_964414905.1 uncultured Dehalococcoidia bacterium | reverse complement strand
GTTAAGAGTCGGTTCGGTATAGATAGCTGCAGAATCCTTCGTGATTCCATGCCTTGTCCAACCTCGGTACCCAACTATTATTACTAAAGGTAAATTTATATCTACAGCTAATCCGCGTATTGAGTCTCCAGATTCAAACAAACCTGTATTCTGTATCATAACTACTGGTTTCTTTCCACCAATCCAAAGCCCTGCTGCTAAGGGAATGCTTTCAGCTTCTCGACAAATTGGAATTATTTTAATTTGGTTGTTTTTTGAAATTGATTTGTAAAGAACACTTGTTTCAGTATCCGGCAACCAGACCAAGTGGCTAACTTCATTGCTTTCCAGTTCTTTTATCATTAAATCAGTTGTTAATTTGCTTTGTTCCATTGAGACTCAAATTCCTTTTATGGTTGGATTTAGATTATATATCAAAGTGAAAATGGTAAAAACGTTATATATTAGCTGCCGCGATGTGATTCAGTACTATCACGAGGTTCATATGATATTTTAGCTGCAGATTCAGTTAAATCCCAAATCCGCCATTTATTATTTGAAACTCCGTAAAATATTTCGTATTTTATGTTGGGTTTTGCATTGATTGATTTTGATACTAGTTGGACTAAATCACGGTGTGTTAACAACGTCGCAAACTGCCTGATATCCATTGGTCTATTATATTTATTTACCGTCCCGATTCTTAGGCATATAACTGAAATACCAAATTTTTCAGAATAATATTTGGCTACGGATTCACCGAATGATTTCCCGATGCCATAAGGACTATCAGGTTTGATTTTAAAACCAGAATTTATGTGGTTTAATTTTGAGTGGTCGACTTTGTGGTAATTCCCGGAAATTATATCTGAATATGGGGTCTCATATTCGTAAAGACCGGTTACATGATTAGAACTGGCGTAAATGATACGTTTTACATTGCTTTGTTTCGCAGCCTCGAAGCTGTTATAAGTTACTGGAATGTTATTGCTATATATTTGATTCCAATCAGCTTCTAGGTTAGATATACCTGCTAGATCAATAACGGTATCTACGTTCGAATAGTGGTGTTTGATTTCATTTAGATTTTGTAAATTAGCTACCGACGTTCTATCATCGGATGATTCTGTTATATCTAGCCCGGTTATTGTATGTTCTAGTGGAAGATTTTGTAAAAGTATTTGACCTATCAGACCAGAACTCCCAGTTATCAGTATATTGTTTCGTTTATGCAATTTACTTATTAGTTTCCTATATTAAATTTGAACTGTGACAATAATATATTAATACAATAGGAAAAGTTATAACAATCGGTTATAATGTCTCCCTGTATAAATGTACCAGGAGGCTTCTTTTGACTACCGAATTAATCGAACGTATAGATGAAATTATTAGCAGTAAAAGTCTTTTAAAACATCCTTTCTACCAATCTTGGAGTAAGGGAGAATTGCCAAAAGAATCTTTGAAGCAATATGCCAAAGAATATTTTCATTTTGAGGCTATGTATCCAACTTTTCTTAGTGCAGTTCATTCTCGTTGTTCCGATAGAAAAGCTAGGCAGTTGTTACTAGACAATTTATGGGATGAAGAACACGGTGAAGAAAACCACGTTGAATTGTGGCTGAGATTTTGTGATGCATTAGGTCTTGACAGAGAAGAAGTCGAAAATAATGAAGCTTCTCAAGCTACTAAAGATTTAATCGATGAATTTACGCGATTGACTTCCACCAAATCAGTAGCTAGCGGAACCGCTAGTTTATATGCTTTTGAGTCTCAAGTTCCTGAAGTAGCTGTATCAAAGTTGGAAGGTTTGAGTAAACATTACAATATGGACAAGACTTCGCAAGTGGGTTTTTTCAAGGTCCATAGTACTTTGGATGAAGAACATTCAGAAGCAGAGAGGGAAATAATCAATACTATGGCGGTGAATAATGAAATTGAAGAAGAAACAATCGTCGCCGTTAAGTCAGCCACTGACAGTTTATGGAACTTTTTGGATAGTGTTTACGAAGTAAATTAAAGTATATTCAACTAGTTTATGGAAAACGACGACTCAGGTAATATTACTGAGTCGTCGTTTTATTTAAGGGCAGGATACATGTATGAATAGTGAACAAATAC
This sequence comes from uncultured Dehalococcoidia bacterium, assembly GCA_964414905.1. Classification (GTDB taxonomy): domain Bacteria; phylum Chloroflexota; class Dehalococcoidia; order Lucifugimonadales; family OSU-TB39; genus OSU-TB39. The sequence goes on along the minus strand of CAYPYC010000114.1, from coordinate 2,345 downwards.
GCGAGGAATTTTTAAGTTATTTTGAAAGTAAATCTCATTTAAGGGTTCAAAGTGGGTCGCTGATACCTGTTGGTGATCCAACTTTGCTACTCACTAGCGCTGGTATGGTGCAATTTAAGCCGTATTTTATTGGTGAACAAACCCCTCCAAACAAGCGATTAACTTCTTCTCAAAAATCTTTTAGGACGGTTGATATAGAAGAGGTTGGTGATAATACTCATTTAACATTATTTGAAATGCTAGGGAATTTTAGTATTGGGGATTATTTCAAAGAAGGAGCTGTGGAGTTTGCATTAGGATGTTTAAATGATGCATATGGGATAACCAAAGAAAAGCTTGTAGCAACTGTACATCATTCTGATGAAGAGGCGAGAAGATTATGGCATGCAGCGGGTATTCCTCTGGAAGGTATATTCGAATTTGGGGATGAAGATAATTGGTGGGGGCCTGCTGGACTGGAAGGTCCGTGTGGTCCTTGTAGCGAGCTGCATTATGATTTTGGGAAACAACATGGCTGCCAAAAATCAGATTGTGGTCCTAATTGCAGTAATTACGATGAAAATCAAAAAATGACTTGTACTAGGTTTGTCGAGTTATGGAATTTAGTTTTTATGCAGTTTTATCATCATCTTGACGGAAGTAGAACAGATTTACCTGCACCTAGTGTTGATACAGGAATGGGGTTAGAGAGATTGGCTGTGGTATTGCAAAAAACAAAAAATATATATGAAACCGATTTGTTTGTTCCTATTATCAATAGAGTTTCGGAATTAACTGGGATTATGTATGGCGACGATGAAGAAGAAACATATGCAATGAGAGTTTTAGCCGAACATTCAAGAAGTGCTACTTTTCTTATAGCCGATGGAGTTGTCCCTGGAAATGAAGGAAGAGGATATGTTTTAAGGCGTGTTTTACGTAGAGCGATAAGGTATGGAATAAATCTTGGATTAAAGGATTCATTTTTAAGTGATATTGCTGAAGAGGTAGTTAATAAAATGAAACCTGCTTATCCTGAATTGGCTATCCATGCCGATTTTGTCTTTAGTGTAATAAAATTGGAAGAACAAAATTTTCAGCGTACATATCTTGCCGGATACAGTGTTTTAAATGATTCTTTGAAAGCTAATGAAACTTTATCTGGAGATGTAGTATTTAAACTTTGGGATACCTATGGGTTTCCAGTTGAAATCACCCAGGAAATAGCTGAAGAACGCAATATTGAAGTGGATATTGATGGGTTTAATAAAAGCATGCAGCTTCAAAAAGAAAAAGGACGGTCATCTGCTAAATTTGGAGGAGATAGGTTTAAAATCAAAGTATACGAGAGTCTAGGGGTTAATGCGACTAAGTTTTTAGGATACGAAACTTTAAAAACCTCTTCTGTGATTGTCGGTATAATAGCTGATGATGTAGCAGTTGAATCAGCTTCAGAAGGAACCTCTGTAGAATTGTTTTTCCTTGATACTCCTTTTTATCCAGAGGGTGGAGGCCAAGTTGGTGATGCAGGAGAGATAAACACGAAATCATGTATTGTAGAAATAAATGACACTCAAACTGTAATCCCAGGTTTGATTTCTCATTTTGGAACAGTCTCTAAGGGAGAAATTACACTGGGAGAAACAGTTGATGCTTCCGTAAATCCGATTAGAAGACAAGATAATGCAAGAAATCATACAGCGACGCATATGTTACATTCGGCTTTACGAGTAATACTAGGTTCACATGTAAGACAAGCAGGCTCGTTAGTAGCTCCAGATAGATTAAGATTTGATTTTTCTCATGTTTCACAAATGACGGATGACGAAATCAATCAGGTTCAAGCCTTGGTAAATGAAAAGATTAGGCAAAATGCGAGAGTTATGAAAAGTACAGATAAGTATACTGATGCAGTCAAAAATGGCGCATTAGCATTTTTTGGTGACAAATATGATGATGAAGTCAGGTTAGTGGAAATAGCTAATGGAGATAGATTTAGTTATGAAGTTTGTGGGGGCACCCATGTATCCAATACTGGAGAAGTTGGCTCTGTTTTTATAACTAATGAGTCAAGTATAGGTTCCGGCATGCGTAGGATTGAAGCAGTTAGTGGTCGGCGGGCTGAACAATTGATTGCAGAAACTTTCAAAAGGCAAAAAGATTTAGCAAGATTATTACAAAGCCCAGAACAAGATTTATCAAATAAAATTCAATCAGTACTTCAAGAATTGGAAGATTTAAAAAAGTCTCATGGCGAATTACAAGGAAAATTGTCAATCACGAGTGCTGAAAGTTTGCTCGACGAAATAAAGGATCTTGATGGTGTACCTCATATAGGGGGTGTTTTGGAAGTTACGGATTCTGAT
>CAYPYC010000113.1:0-4451 GCA_964414905.1 uncultured Dehalococcoidia bacterium | reverse complement strand
AGAACGCAAAAAACCTGGTTTAGTAAGAGCTAGAAAAGCAAAACAATACTCAAACCGTTAATACCTAAAAAATATTCCTATTAGTGCTGTATTAATTGCAAGATATTGTTATCAATATCTTGCAATGTTGCCACGAATCCTCCCCAATGTTCTTTCTCTGGGGGTCTCAAAAATGTGACACCATATTCTGATAACCTTCGGTACTCATATTGAATATCATCAACTTCAAAATGTAACATAAGCCTATATGCGTCAGATGACTTACCTTTAACTTTTGAATGCTTGCCAATTCCTAGTTTAGTATTTCCAAGCTTAAACGACACAAAATCGTTATGCTTAGTGTGTTTTGCTTTAATCAAATAACTATAAAAATTCACCATCTGATCAAAATTATCCGTCCATATAACAGCCCCAACAATCTCACCTAGCATCCGTAACCTCCATTTATATGAATTACAATCTATCTATTCCAGTACACTTTCATAAGTTAATATTTAGTTTTATAATAAGTGATTATAAAGGGCGGGGTTGTATGATGACAGCTCAATTAATATGAAATGGGCCCTTTAATAAAGGAGGTGCATTTTTGAAACATAGCAGTAAGAGGTGTGTCTTATAGGTGTTCAAGAGACACCTTATATAAAAAGGATCTCCAGAATTTATCTGGAGATCCTTTTTTTTAAACTCAAATTTACAAAATTAATCGGATATGAATAAACTAAAATCTCCTTTACTTAAAATCAACAATCTGCAAACCCAATTTAAAACTTCTGAAGGAATAATTAAAGCTGCAAATAATGTAAGTTTTGAAATATACCCAGGTGAGATTATTGGAATAGTCGGAGAAAGTGGCTGCGGCAAAAGCGTTACAGCATTATCAATAATGCAACTTATCCCCAAGCCTCATGGGGAAATAAAGTCTGGCGATATCATATATAGAGATACAAATATTCTTAACCTCAAAGAAAAAGAAATGCAAAAAATTCGCGGCAAAGAAATCTCAATTATTTTTCAAGAACCAATGACTTCATTAAATCCAGTATTAACTATAGAAAAACAATTGACAGAACAAATGCTACTGCACTTAGGATTAAAATATAAAGAAGCTTATTTTAAGGCTATAAAATTACTCGAAATGATTGGAATGCCTGATCCAAAATCTATCTTAAAAAAATATCCCCACAATCTAAGTGGCGGCATGAGACAAAGAATCATGATTGCAATTGCCATTAGTTGTAATCCAAAATTAATTATCGCGGACGAACCTACAACATCCCTAGACGTCACTATTCAAGCACAGATTCTCGAAACCCTCAAATCTATTTGTCAAACATCTGATGCCGCTTTAATTTTGATAACTCACAATCTTGGAATTATAGCGAGGTATGCAAAAAGAGTAATAGTGATGTATGCTGGCAAAATAATAGAAGAAGGTAATTCAATTGATATCTATCATTCTCCTAAACACCCATATACTTTAGGGCTGCTTAAATCAGTTCCTAAATTAAACAACTCCACTAACACTAAGCTTGAGGCAATACCAGGAAATCCACCCGACCTTAACAATCTGCCATCAGGTTGCAGTTTCCAATCGAGGTGTTTCTTAGCTAATGAAAAATGCAAGATCGAACCACCCATGACAGCTGTATCTGAACAACACTGGAGTGCCTGTTGGAATTATACGGAATTAAATGAACATTAACCCCTATTAAAGTTTAAACAGCTAATATGTCTATTCCACTTGTACAAATTAATGATTTAAAAATGCATTTTAAACCTTCTGGGCTTTCACTATTCAAAAAAAATCAACAAATAGTAAAAGCCTTAGATGGAATAACGCTCTCTATTAACGATAAGGAGACTCTGGGATTAGTGGGAGAAAGTGGAAGTGGTAAAACTACCCTAGGAAGATGCGTATTAAATCTGATTAAACCCACCTATGGACATATTTCATTCAAAGGATTAATTCTTGATGAACTTAATTCGAAGCAAATCCGATCTATACGTAAAGAAATGCAAATAGTTTTTCAGGATCCTTACGCATCTTTAAATCCAAGAATGACCTGCGGAGATATAATTGCTGAACCAATAATCATACATAAACTAATACCCAATAAAATAGAAAGAGAAAATAAAATCAAATCGTTATTAAAAACTGTAGGGCTCAATCCTAACATCATTAACAGATATCCCAATGAATTTAGCGGTGGACAAAGACAAAGAATTGCAATTGCTCGGGCTTTAGCTGTTAATCCTAAATTTATCGTTTTAGATGAACCAATTTCATCTCTTGATGTATCAATACAGGCACAAATAATCAATTTACTTAAAGAATTACAGCAACAATTTAACCTTACCTACCTTTTTATCGCACATGATCTATCCGTCGTAAGCAATATAAGCAATAGAGTTGCGGTTATGTATTTGGGTCGGATCGTAGAAATAGCTAACACTTTTGATTTATATAAAAACCCACTACATCCTTATACCAAAGCACTTATATCAGCAATACCGATTCCAGATCCAATTATCGAATCAGAGCGTCAACGGATGATTTTAGAAGGAGAAGTACCTAGCCCAATCAACCCACCCAGCGGATGTGTTTTTAGGACTAGGTGTCCTATCGCAGATAAAACTTGTTCGCAAACAACCCCAGCCCTCAAAAAAATCTCGGAAAATCAACATGTTGCTTGTTTAAAGGTTAGTTAGTTTTACATAACGACAAAGCATAATCTTATCAATAAGCTAACCTGCCCGGAATTTTGACTCTTAGTTTGAATAAAGAACTTGATGCAGTGATAAACAAACTTTTCATATCAGATTCACCCCAAGTAAAATTGGCAGCAGGTTCAGGAATTTCAATAACGCCAAGAGATGTAGCATTAGAATCTAAAATATGAATTCCACCCGGACCACAACAATACATATTACCGCCAGTATCAATTTTCATGCCATCAGGTACACCGTCACCATCAGATTCTAGTGTGGCCCAAACTGCTCCACCTTTTAACGTACCATCTGCATTTATATCGAATACCCTTATATGATTTTTCATACTATCATTAACAAACAGTTTTGATTCATCATCAGAAAAACACAACCCATTCGGTTGATCGAAGTCATCTGCTAAAAGAGAAACCTGACCGTTATTATCTATCATATATACCCCGCGAACTTCCAATTCACATTCTCTTAAAACACCATAATATTCCATCCTGCCAAATGTCGGATCGGTGAAATATATCACTCCTTTTTTGCTTACAATAATATCATTAGGGCTATTTAATTCTTTGCCTTCAAAATGAGAAGCTAAAATTTTTATTTCACCATCTTTTTCAGTAAGAGTTACCCTACTTGTGGCATGTTCACAACTAACTAATCTGCCTAAATTATCATATGCGTTACCATTAGCCATATTACTAGGGTCTCTATAAGACTCAATCCCAGCACTTTGAGTCCATTTTCTCATCTTGTTGCCCGGCATATCACTAAATATCAAGCTTTGATCGTTATGGTCCCACAGGGGTCCTTCAGTAAATTCAAATCCAGAACCCACTACTTCAATTTTTGAATCGGCATCCAATATTTCTAAAATACGATTATCTCTAATTTCTAATTCCAAAATAATTCCTCCTATTTATCGTAAAATTGCAAGTTCATACTTTATTATTCCATCTAAACGATATACTTTATATCTAAATTAACTGTGGAGCTGACAGGGGTCGAACCTGCGACCTTCTGAATGCCATTCAGACGCTCTCCCAACTGAGCTACAGCCCCATATAATTACCAATAATCTTTGAGCGAATATACCAGAAGTAACATTTATTAGCAATTAACATGATTTCCTTTAGGAAAATTCAGAAATTCAACCAATCCTCCAATATTTATGTTATACAAATCAACCTCTCCGGCATTGATTTCTAAGGCGTAGGTAGCAGGCAATTTAGAAGAGTACAATACTAAACCCTCAGATGAATTAGGATTTTCAGGATGTTCAGCGTTGTATGTTATATCAATAATTTTGCAGGAACTAGAAATCCATACTATATCGAGCGGAAATTTCATCCCATACATCCAAAACTCCTGTGCTGAATCTTCATTAAATACAAACAGCATGCCATTATTTTTATCTAAAATATTTCTACCAGACAAACCTTTTGCTCTTTCTGCTGGATTTATGGCCAATTCAACTTCAAATATAGTCTCTCCCATTTTTACACTGGGTATTTGATTAATAACATTGCCCGCTACATGTTTGTCGTTTGTTTCATCAATTCCATTGATGCCAGATTCACATCCAATTGCAATTATCATCAGGAATAATACGGCAACCAGACTGATATATTTTGGATTAGTAAATTTCTCAATAAACATATATACCATTAAAACCCTACTGTTACTTAAATATTAACTCTATATTATTGTATTTATGCATATCCGCTAATTAA
>CAYPYC010000112.1:0-4454 GCA_964414905.1 uncultured Dehalococcoidia bacterium | reverse complement strand
TGCTGAAGTTTTCACGGAACAGCTTTGCTTATGTTTTAATCTTTGTAGCTCTTGTTGCAATCTTTTTTACTTTTTATTCTGGAAATGTAAATTCAACTGAAATTCCAATAACACGAGTTATTTCAGAAGCTCAAAAAGGCACTTTAGACAAAATTGAAATTAGCACAAATGGAAGATTGAAAATAATAAACAACAAAGGTGAGATTTTCACATCTAGAACACAAGAATCTGGAGATTTCATGTTGTTATTAGAATCTTCAGGCGTTGGTTTGGGAACAAGTGGAATGGAAATTGAATATAAGGGTTCAAGTGGGTTTTCAAACTTATTTGCAGTACTACTTAATTTTCTTCCTATAATATTTTTTGGCGCAGTTTTGCTGTTTATGATGAGGCAGGCACAAGGTAGCGCTGGGCAAACATTAAATTTTGGTCGAAGTAAAGCTAGAATGTTAATGAGCTCTGAGTCAACCGTTAGTTTTGATGATGTAGCTGGTGTAGAAGAGGCAAAAATCGAATTAGAAGAAGTTGTTGATTTTCTTAAGCACGCTGAAAGGTTTTTGAATTTGGGAGCAAAGATACCTAAAGGTGTATTGTTGGTAGGTCCTCCTGGAACAGGAAAAACTTTATTAGCGAGAGCGGTGGCAGGCGAAGCAAAAGTGCCATTTTATTCGATAAGTGGTAGTGAATTTGTTGAAATGTTTGTTGGTGTAGGCGCATCAAGAGTTAGAGATTTATTTGATCAAGCTAAAAGAAATTCCCCTTGTATAGTCTTTGTCGACGAGATTGATGCAGTAGGTAGACATAGAGGAGCAGGATTAGGTGGGGGCCATGATGAACGAGAACAAACTCTTAACCAAATATTGGTTGAAATGGACGGATTTGATACTAATGTAAACGTCATAGTAATGGCTGCTACTAATAGGCCAGATATACTTGATCCGGCTTTATTGCGCCCAGGAAGGTTTGATCGTAGGGTAGTACTTGATAATCCAGATATAAAAGGTAGATCTCAGATTTTGAAAGTCCATGCTAAAGGCAAGCCTATCGCCGAAGCTGTTAATTTAGATAATATAGCTAGGGATACCCATGGATTTAGTGGAGCTGATTTAGCTAACCTTATTAATGAATCTGCTATATTAGCGGCTAGAAGAAATAGTATGCAAATTGACCAAGATGATCTTTTGGAATCGATTGATAGAGTAACTATGGGTCCAGAAAGAAAATCACGCGTTATCAGTGATAAAGAAAAAGAATTAACTGCTTATCATGAAGCTGGTCACGCTCTGGTCGGACATCTCTTGCCACACTCAGATCCCATTACTAAAATTACCATAGTAGCTAGAGGTTCTGCAGGTGGCTATACAAAAGCTGTGCCAGATGAAGACAGACATCTCTGGACTAAAAACCAATTTGAAGATCGACTTGCAATGTCAATGGGTGGAAGAGTAGCTGAAGAAACCGTTTTTGGAGAAATCACAACAGGTGCCAGTAATGATTTGGAGCAAGCTACTGACTTAGCAAGGGTTATGGTTACTAAATATGGTATGAGTGAAAAATTAGGTCCGCGTACTTTTGGTAAAAGAGATGAGCTTGTTTTCCTTGGCAAAGAAATATCAGAACAAAGGGATTACAGCGATAAAATTGCTGAGGATATCGATGATGAAGTTCGGAATTTAATCAAAACAGCTTACATCAAAGCTAAAAAGACTATTGAAGCGAATAGTGAAAAACTCCGTGTCGTAGCTGAATATTTGATTAAGAATGAAACTATCAATGGAGATAAGTTTCATAAATTAATTGCTGAAAATTAGAAGCTTTTCAGTGTAAGGTCTATCGCTTCAATTGTTTCATCAATTTCTTTGGGTTTGACATATCCCAAATGACCTATTCGGAATATTTTGCCTTGTTGTGGACCATAACCTCCTGCAAGAACTACGTTGTGTTCTTTTTGGACCTGTTTTCTTAACATATCCGCGTCTAGTCCTTCGGGAGATTTGACTGCTGTAACTGTATTTGAGGCAACCGATGTATCTGGAAATAGAGTAAGTCCTATTTGAGTAATCCCGTTTCTAACTTGATCAGCTATAGATGAATGCCTAGAATAAACGTTTTTCATACCTTCATTCATTATTTGTTCAAGGGCTTTATCTAGTGCAAATATAATTGATAGGGCCGGGGTCCAAGGAGGTTGGCCTTTATCATAATATGATTTATATTGAATTAAGTCGAAATAAAATCTGGGCATATTAGAAATTTGATTGAATTTCCAAGCTAGGGGACTAAAACTTATAAAGGCTAGCCCAGGAGGTAGCATCCATCCTTTTTGAGAAGCACTTACCACAACATCACATTCCCATTCATCCGATTGAAGAGGTATTGAGCAAACACTGCTGATTCCATCAACTAGCAATAACCTGCCAGGATCTTTTTTTACAATTTTCGCTACCTGTTTTAAGTTATTTGTGACTCCTGTGTTTGTTTCGTTATGTGTTACCAAAACAGCTTTTAAATTTTTACTTTTATTTAAAGCTCGTTCCAAAACTTCAATATCTATAGATGTACCAGGTTCAAAATTAAGCATATCTACATCTGCTCCAAACCTTTTTGCTATTTCCCCGAAACGATTTCCAAATGAACCTATCGACGCACAGAGTACTTTATCTCCTATGGATAAAGTGTTAGCAATTGCAGCTTCCATACCGCCAGTGCCAGACGAAGATAAAATAAACATGTCGTTTTGGGTTGCGAAAACAGTTTTGAGTCGTTCAGTCACTCTATAGAGTAATTCTTTAAATTCGGGGCCTCTATGATTAATCATTTGAGTAGACAATATTTGTAAAATATCATCTGGTACTGGAATGGGACCTGGTATTCGTAAATTCAATTTAATCACTCCTCTTTAGTGGCCAATTTCATTTATTAGCAATTTTACATATTTGTTTCTACCGATTTTCAGTAAGTTGTCTTGGTTCAAGTCTAACTCTCCAAGATTTACATTTTCCCGAATAATTTTGCCATTGATACTAACGGCATTTTGAGAAATGAGCCTCCGAGCTTCGCTATTACTTTTTGCTAAATTAGATTCAGCAAGGAAATTGCTAACTTTTTGACATGCTATTTCATTAAGAGTTTTAAAGGAAAATTCGTCTATATCGACAGGCGTTTCCTTTTTTTGCACCACACTTTCAAATTCATTTTGGGCCAATATAGCAGAGTCATTATCGTACATTTGGGTCACTATTTGTTTAGCTAGGCTTTTTTTGGCATCCATGGGATTTATTGATTGATTTTCTATAGAAATATTCAGTTCGGATAATTCTTGTTCATCAATATCAGTTAAACATTCGAAATATGGTACTATTTGACTGTCTGGAAGTGACATGGTTTTGGCATACATTGTTTTTGCTGGATCAGTTACGCCAATATAGTTTCCTAAACTTTTACTCATTTTATGCTTGCCGTCTGTACCAACTAAAATTGGAACTAGAATGCATTGTTGAGGTTTTTGACCCATTACTTCTTGTAAATCACGTCCAACCAATAGATTGAATTTTTGATCAGTACCCCCAACTTCAACATCTGATTTAACAATTACTGAATCGTAAGCTTGGAGTAATGGATACATGAATTCAGTGATTGCAATTGGATGATTTGATTTGTATCGTTTAGAAAAATCATCTCTAGCTAAAAATTGAGCAACTGTAAAATTACTTGTCAATTTAATTACGTCTTTAAGTGAAAAATCACCAAACCATTCACTCTGTTTTCTAATTTCTGTTCTATCTTTATCTACAATTTTAAATAATTGTGATAAATATGTTTCGGCATTTTCATCTACTTGTTTTTGACTTAGCATAGGCCGAGTTACTGATTGACCAGTGGGATCTCCTATTTGTGCTGTCCAGTCGCCAACAATAACTACTACTGTATGCCCTTCTTCTTGTAGTTGACGTAGTTTACGTAGTCCTACGCAATGACCTAAATGAAGATCAGGGGCGCTAGGGTCAAACCCCATTTTGATTCGAAGTGTTTTTTTAGTTTTTAAGAGTGTAGTTAAGTCGGATTTAACTATTACTTCTGCAACCCCTCTATTCACAATTGTATTTAATTTAGACAAATGAATATGTACCTAAGTAGTGAATATCAACCATTATACTTCAGTTGGAAAGTATTATTTGAGTTTCTTCCACGTCTTTTAACATTTGTTTTTTCAATTCTTTTGTAGATTCAAAATATTTTTGATTTCGGATGTGCTTTTCAAATTGAATGTTAATGGTTTTGCCATATAGATTATCTGAAAAATCTATTAAATAAGATTCTATTGTTCGTTCATTGCAGCCAAAAGTTGGTTGATTGCCTATACTTGTAGCTGATAAATATAGTTTTTCATCAACTAAAGTTTTGGTCGCATATATTCCATCTGGCGGTATAACAATGTCTAAATTTGTAAGTTT
>CAYPYC010000111.1:0-4498 GCA_964414905.1 uncultured Dehalococcoidia bacterium | reverse complement strand
ATCAGATATTGTTTTGACAGATGTAGAACTGGTTGTTAGGTTTAATTGATATTGAACAGGAAAATAATGGTAGTAAAAAGGTTTAAATGGTGGAGTATTTCAAAGTAATAACCTTTTATCAATTCATAAATTTAGACAATCTTGAGAAACTTGCTCAACAGCTAAAAAGGTTTTGTATTTCAAATAAAATTAGAGGTAGCATCATTTTAGCAGCGGAAGGTGTTAATGGAACGCTTGCAGGGTTGCCTAACAATATAGACGGATTGGAAAACTATATTATTGAATTAGGAATGGCAAATTTGAATGTCAAATATTCAAAGATTCGCGAAATGCCTTTTTATAGGCTGAAAATCAAAATAAAAAATGAAATTGTAACTATGCTTAATGACCCAATAGATACTAATAAGGGTAGAGCAACGTCTGTAAATTCTGATGAATGGAATGATTTAATAAATCAACCCGATGTTATTGTTCTTGATGTGCGTAACCAGTATGAGACTGAAATAGGACACTTTGACCAAGCTGTTATCCCCAATATAGATTCATTTATAGAAATGAAAAAATATATTGATGAGGATTTACGAAAATATAAAAATAAGAAAATAGCCATGTATTGTACTGGAGGGATCAGATGTGAGAAGGCATCATACTATATGAAACAACAAGGATTCAATGAAGTATTTCAGCTTGACGGAGGTATATTAAAGTATTTGGAAGATACTGAATTAAAAGAGACTAAATGGGTTGGAGAATGTTTTGTTTTTGATAATAGGGTAGCTTTAAGGCATGATTTATCAAAAGGAAAATATGATCTTTGTAGAGGCTGTAATTATCCGATATCACAAAAAGATCGGAGTTCGCCAAAGTATGAAAAAGATGTTTCTTGCCCTAAATGTTACGATGTTTCTTCAGATTTGAAAAAAAGAGGTTCAAGAGAAAGGTCCAAACAAATATCTGTTGCTATAGAAAAAAACATTTCATCTACATATATGCCAAAAACCCCTGAAAATTATTGAGATAATTTGAAATGGCATGTAAGGCTATTAATACGGAAATAGATTAACGTCTATATTGAAATGCTAGTAGGGTTTTAGGAGAAAGATTTGAAATTATATATTCTAGGATCCGGTACCCCTCTTCCTTCTGCTGATAGGTTTGGCTCTGCATATGTACTTCAAATTGGTGATGAATATCTGATGTTCGATTGTGGCCCATCTGCTACTCAAAAATTGGCTAAGGTAGGGATAAGTCCTGTTCAAATTGATAATTTGTTTTTCACACATCATCACTTTGACCATGATGTAGATTATCCTTGTTTTTTGCTAAGTAGATGGAATTTAGAGGTTGGTTTGGAAAATAAGATTAACGTTTACGGACCAAAATTGACGGAACAATTAACGCATAGATTGATGGATGAAAATCAAGGTGCATTTTCGCACGACTGGATAGCTAGAATAAACCATCCATTGAGTTTGAATTCCTATCAGGTCAGAGGCGGTAAATTGCCAAGGCCTAAGCCGGAAATAATAGCGAAAGATATAGGACCGGGCAAGATTTGTCAGGGGAAGGATTGGGAGGTTACAGCTGCACCCGCAGAACACGTAGAGCCATGGTTAGATTCACTTGCCTACAGGGTAGATTCATCTGAGGGGAGCATAGTGATAACCGGTGATACAAGGCCGTGTGAATCAGTTTTGAATTTGGCAAAGGATGTTGATACTCTTGTGTGTTTATGCGTATATATACAAGAGGAGATAGATAATACCCCAGAAGCCGACTATATGTGCGGAAGTATTACATCAGCAGAGATGGCTAGGGATTCAAACTCTACAAGATTAGTTCTAGTACACCAGATTCACACACTGGATGAAAAATCTAAACAGGCAAAAGCTTTGAGTGATATTAAAAGTATTTTCAAAGGTGAAATTGTTTGGGGTGAAGAATTAATGGATTTGGATCTTTCGTGAAACATTTTAAACTGGTTAGAAGTTTATATAAAGTGAGAGTCAAATATGTTTTCACATGATGGTCATGTAATCGGAGATGCATGGTATTTTGTAGACAATTCAACCGATACCGTTCACATGTTTTATCTTGCTTGGCCAGTAGAAGAAGATGGGAGTCACAACTCGTTTGTAGGTCATGCTACCAGTAAAGACTTGTTTAGTTGGGACCGATTAGAGCCAGTTCTCCATTCTGGACCTCTTGGTTCATGGGATGATTTACGTATTTGTACCGGAAGTACTATTGAGTGGGAAGGAAGGTACTGGATGGCATACTCGGCTACTAGCACTAAAGACAGTACAAGAGACACGGTATGGGATCAATACCGTGTTCAACGTTCAGGTATGGCTGTATCGGATAATCTTGCAACATGGTTTAAACTATCTGATAATCCTACTTCAGAATCTGATCCTAGATACTACGAGCATATAAGTAGTGGATTAAGAAAGATGGCCCATTGGCGTGATCCTTATCTTTATGATTCCAGCGAGAGAGTATATCAGCTTATTTGTGCAAGGCGATTAGAAGGTGATGTGTCTCAAAGAGGGACAATAGGATTGGCGACCAGTACAGATATGCATGAATGGGAAGTACTACCCCCTTTAGATCATGACCGTGTTGTGGATGAAATGGAATGTCCACAGATATACCAAATCAATGGGTTATGGTATTTGGTTTTTTGTACCTTGGGAAAGTTTTTTTCAAAGGATTATGCATCACGATTTGAAAATAAAATACCCGAAAGATCCAATTTTGCAATGGTTTCTAATAGCCCTTTGGGTCCGTATAAAATACACGGCACGGGTCAGATTATTATGCATTCGCCTGAATCTTATTTTTATGCATCCCAATTAGTTTTTTTGCGAGGTAAATGGTATCTTTTGGCTACAATACATGATGAGAAACCAGACCGTATTTCAGATCCAATTCGTGTATATGCAGATAAAACGGGTATTCATCAAGAACCTTAATAAGTTATAACTAAATCAGGAGTTTTTAATTATGGTACAAATGAGCATGAAAGATATGGAAGTGTTTTTATCAGAGCCAAGAAATGCTACATTCGCCACTGTATCTCCAAATCAATCACCACAACTTACAACAGTATGGTTTTTATATGAGCAGAAAATATTTTATTTTGGGATTGAGAGGTCCAGTGTAAAGCACAAAAATATTAAAAAAAATTCCAATGTGGCTGCTTGCATTGATGGTGATTTTCCTGATGGTCGTACTTTAGCCGTATATGGAAATGTTGAAGTTTTTGAGGTAGATACTGCTGAAACCGAAAAATTAATGTGGGAATTAACTCTTAAGTATCATGAAAACGAAGAACAAGCACGTGATTATCAAAAACTTATTGCAGATTTAGATCTGATATTAATTAAATTAGAACCTACCAAGATTATTGCAATGGATTTTAGTAAAAATGAATCAAATTAAAATACCATTGATTGAATTGATGAAATTGAGAAAATAGAATGCATTTGTCTTCAATATTTACACGGAGAGGATTGTAATGATATTTACAGAAAAACAAATCAAATTTTTTGAAACATTTGGATTTATCGTTCTACGTGGTTTGATGAAGCCGGATGAAATGGACCTTATGACAAAGGAATCTGAAGATATAATGCGTGAACTCAGAGGCTATAAGGATTTCGACGGTAAAACAAGACAGGCTGTGCAGCCATTTTTCGAAAGACGTCCTTTTCTACATTCCTTGTTGGGAGATGACCGAATAAATGATATTGGCGAAGAATTATGCGGTAAAGATTTTGTTTTGGATGTAACTGAAGGGAATCTACATGTAGGCGATACCCAGTGGCATGGCCCTTATGGTGCGTGGGAACCTTTGAGATGGATAAAGATAGGTTTTTACACTGAATCTTTAAGAAGAGATACAGGCTGCTTAAGATTTGTGCCCGGTTCTCATATAATCGGAGATCCTGATTATTATTCGATACTTCGGGATAATCCTGAAGATCCTGAAACTTTCAGGCCTTTTGGAGTGAAGGCTTCAGAAGTACCCTGTTACCCAGTTGAATGTGAACCTGGAGATGTGATTGTTTTTGTTGAAACTTTATTGCATGCTTCATTTGGAGGAAGAGCAGGACGTCATCAGCACGCAATCAATTTTTTTCAAAAACCAAAAACCGAAGAACAAATACAGTCGGTCAAAAAACAATATGATAAGTCAACATTTATGTTGAGGCCCCCAATTTCCAATTTAGAGAGTAGTGATCCACGAATTAGAAGAATGGTTTCAGGATTACTAGAACTTGGATTTGATACTATGGATATTTAGGTGCAAATTTGACTCATATTGAAGATATATTAAATAAAGATGCTGTCGCGCAGGCTAAGTACATAAAATCAAGAGAAGTAAGCCCTGTTGATTTACTAGAAGTTGCGATAAATAGGGTAAAAGAAATTAACCCGAAAATTAATGCAGTGATTACAGAAATGTATGATCAAGCTTTTGAATCTGCTAAAA
>CAYPYC010000110.1:0-4522 GCA_964414905.1 uncultured Dehalococcoidia bacterium | reverse complement strand
ATTAAATTATGGCTAAAAGAACTTACCAACCTAAAAAACGAAGAAGAATGAGAGTCCATGGCTTTATGTCTCGTATGGCAACAAAGAACGGCAGAAATGTTCTTAAACGAAGAATGTCTAGAGGCAGATATAAATTAACTGTATAGCGTGAATACAATTCGTTATAGTTCAATGACTAAACCTGAAGATTTTGCTAAGACTCGCCAAAGAGGTTTCGTTTTCAAAAATCAATTTATAGTTATTTTTGTCAACAAAAATAACTCCCAGGTGACTCAAATTGGATTGTCTGTAGGTAAAAGAGTTGGAAATGCAGTTATTAGAAATAAAGTTAAACGTAGATTAAGGGCGATTTTGTCATTAGTAAATATTGTGGCCGGAGCGGATATTTTAGTAGTAGCAAGATTGAAAGCTTCATTAGCTAGTTATAAAGAATTGAGCCATTCGATTTTTAATTTGACGAAGAAAGCTGGTATTTCAGAAGATATTTGATTGATAATTATAAGGATTGTATAACTTGAATGGAATTGTATTAGGAGCTATCCGCTTCTATCAAAGAATATTTTCACCCTATTTGCCAAGTCTTTGTCGCTATACTCCGACTTGTTCAGAATATGCGATTCAATCTTTTGAAAAACATGGTTTCTTGATTGGTATATGGCTTACCATTAAAAGACTTACTAGATGTAATCCTTTTGGAAGTAGTGGTTTAGACCCAGTACCATAAAATTTGATTTTAAAATGAAAAAATTTTATTTAATTGCAAATAGGGATTTTAGTTATGTCAAAGAGCGACTAACTATTTATTTTATTCTTGGATTTGCCTTTTTCTTATCAACAGCTTCTTTATCTTGTGTGGGCAGTAGTGCGCCGATTGGATTACCTACTGGTGTAGTCGTTGGAGAAAACCTTTATATTGGTACGATGGACCAAGATATTAGGTCTTTAAGTGTAGATACGGGTGAGTTGGTATGGGTTCATGATTTTGATAATAAAGAAGATGGCAATATAGCATTTTACAGCGATCCTATTATCAATAGAGATTGTAAAGATTGTACCCAAGGTTCAATATATTTCACTAGTTATAATGGGAAATTATATATTGTTAAACTTGAAGATATCGATGGTCAAATAAGTCCTACATTAGAATCAGAATTTAGGATTGGTGAAGGTGAACCTATTGTTGGTGGTCCCGCACTAATTAAAGATAATTTATTAATACCTTCATCAGATGGAAAATTATATGCTTATGATTTAGATAAATTTACTAAGTCATGGGAATTTTCAACAACTAACAAAATTTGGACAACTCCTGTAACCAATGATTCAATAATTTATTTCGGTTCATTAGACCAAAATTTATATGCTGTAAATGCAGTGGATGGCAGTTTGTTTTGGGATAAACCTTTCAAAACTAATGCAGCAATAGTTTCTAAACCTTTAATAGTTGACCAAACTATATATATAGGGTCTTTTGATGGTGTTTTTTATGGCATAGATATCGAAACAGGATTAGAAAAAGCTAGATTTTCGGAAGCCGAAGGATGGTATTGGGGAGGTGCGATTTCTGATGGGGAAACAATATTTGTGGGTTCTTTAAATGGAAATATTTATGCTTTAAATAAAGTTGACTTGAGCCTTAAATGGAATTTAGATGTTGAAAATTCAATTGTTGGATCTCCGGTAATAGTGCATGATAAATTGGTGTTTTCTTCAAGTGATGGGAGATTAAGAACAGTAAACTTATCAGATGGCCAAAATATGAGGCAATGTAAATTAGATATAAAGCTTAAATCTAATTTAGTTTCCAATGGGAACATGATTTTTATTAGCGGAGACGACCATTCGATTAGAGGGATTGTTGTTAGCGCTAATGGAAACCTAAATGAAGAATGGGTGCATTACACAGATAATGAAGACCCTGTACCAAGAGATTTCGACAGATCTTGTTGAATACCTGTTTAATAGTACAATCAACTAGCCAAGAATTAGTTAAATTTATACCTACTAGGGAATCAAGATGGAATTATTAGGAATAATTTGGGAAGCGGTGATAACCAAGCCGATGATAAATAGCTTGGTTTTATTGTATTCCATATTTTTCAATAATTTTGGGATAAGCATAATTGTTTTTACATGTTTAATAAGACTTATTTTATTTCCGTTAACTCTTAAACAAAGCCGACAAATGAAAGCAATGTCTGCCCTTGCTCCCAAAATGAAAATGATTCAGGCAAAATACCCTGAAGATAAATCCAAGCAACAACAAGAAATAATGAAAATGTATCGCGAGAAAGGGATGAGCCCATTAGGTTGTTTAGGGCCTATGATTGTCCAGATGCCCATATTTTTCGGTTTATTTTGGTCTTTACGGGCGACTCTAATTTCAACCCCTGAGAGATTGAGTGAATTGTCCGAAAAACTTTATTCATGGCTTCCTCAAGTCCATTCAGCAATACCGCTCGATAGTGCATTTTTGTGGATGGATTTAGGAGAATATTCTAGGAATTCACCGTATCCGTATCTTTTACCGATTTTAGTTGGTGTGTCAACTTGGCTTATGCAAAAAATGAGTAGTAGTGTTGCAACTACTCCTCAACAAGAATCTACTAATAGATTAATGCTTTGGATGATGCCAGCAATGTTTGGATTCTTTACTTTAAATTTTGAAAACGGACTAGCATTATATTGGATTATGTCAAATTTGATTGGTATATTGATACAAGGATTTATTACCGGATGGGATCCTTTATTTAAGTTATTGAATATCAGAAAAAATCAAATTGACAATAATGACGAAGAAATTGTTGTCAATAAAGAGGAGATATTAAATGAAGAGGATAGAGACCTCGGGGAAGACAGTAGAAGAAGCGATAGAAATAGGATTAAACGAACTCGACGTAAATCGAACAGAAGTAGAAATAGAGGTCGTTAGTAAAGGCAAAACGGGTATTCTTGGAATACGTAGCGAATCTGCAAAAGTTATACTTACCATTGTGGAAAAACCTACCGATTTGGTCAAAGTTGCGACTGACGCACTTCAAAAATTAATAGCACGGATGGACGTTTCGGTTTTTATTAATCTAATTAATGTACATAATGATGACGTTGGTGGTCCTTCGTTTGAAATTGATGGAGATGATGCCGGGTTACTTATTGGAAGGAAAGGTCAAACCCTACGATCACTCCAATTTATAGCTGCAATGATTTCTAGTAATCAATTAGAAGAGCAGGTAAGGATAGATTTAGACGTAGCAGGATATAAAAGCCGAAGATACGATTCATTGGCAAGCCTTGCACACAAGGTTGCTGGGCAAGTTGTAGACACCGGTAATTCGATTACCCTAGAACCTATGCCTGCTAATGAACGTCGAATAATTCATGTAACATTAGCAGATGATGGAAGAGTTTCTTCAGAGAGTTCAGGAAGAGGCGATTCTCGTAAGGTAACAATCAATCCAGCAGAATAAACTGACATATTTATGGAGAATACTAAATCCCCAGAGATATTGCTTGTTGGCCATATAACGCTAGATGAAGATGCGTATGGAGTTCACTTAGGCGGAAGTATATTTTTTGCTTCACAGTTATTAACGATTCTGAAGCAGAAAGCCAATATTGTAACCAGTTACAATACAAACGTATTCACTCCAATTTTAGGCGAGCAATTTAATGTAAATGTAGTTAAATCTAGTTCGACAACCACTTTTGTAAATTATTATAAGTCTGGGAAAAGAGAACAAGTTGTAAAAAGTATTGCTTCTCATATCGCAGACAAGGATATCCCAAAAAATGTTCGAAATGCTGACCTTGTATTTTTGGCACCAGTTATTAATGAAATAGAACCAGATATTCTATCGCTTTTCGAAACTAATCTAGTAGTTGCTAATTTGCAGGGCTGGCTTCGCCAAGTTGATAAAACCGGCTTAGTTAATGAAAAGAAAATCGACCTTGACCAGATATTACAATATGTGGATATTGCAATCATTTCTAAAGAGGATATTAATGACTGGTCGGTATTGGAGGATTGGAAGAACAAAGTCGAGGTTTTAATCGTAACTATAGGCTCCGGTGGCTGTAATTTAAACGTTGATAATAAATGGCATCATGTACCGGGTATAAAAGTTGCTGAAATAGATTCAATAGGAGCAGGTGATATTTTTGCAACTGCCTACATGCTGAAATATTTTCAAACTTTCGATTTTTTGCAGGCCGCAGTTTTTGCTAATTATGTTGCAGGTGTTTCTGTAGAGGGACCAAGAACATCAAAATTAGCAGACCGCTTGTTAGCTGATAAATGGAACTGGTTAGATGGTTACGGTCAAAACAGGTCCATATATAACACTTTTACGGTATTTGGTCGGAGCCTGTATATTTTCTTAAAGGTTCTGGTATATTTATTGTCCCGTCGCTTTGTTGGTTTTGTTCTAATATAGCTATGAGGACCCTAGGAATTGCTAGTCCAGACCCGTTGAGGGTATTCAAGAACTTCGGCTTATCTTTTTTATCAGTTTTGTATTTGATG
>CAYPYC010000109.1:0-4545 GCA_964414905.1 uncultured Dehalococcoidia bacterium | reverse complement strand
GGTATATGAATTAAGGATAGATCATAAATGTTTTGTATCAAAGTATCAAGCCTATCTGTAGAAAAAAATTAAAGCCTTGATCCATATATGATTATTTGAATGGATTAATCATGGGTTAATGGAAAAATCATTTTTCAGGTTCTCGAAGTTGTTGGCTTTTTCTAGCAAGGTTTACGGCGGTTCTGATTATGTCTTTTTCTACCGAGCTTAAATTTTTCCAACTTGTTAGCATAGCTGTGATTTCTGGTTCACCTTCTAACACTACTGCCAATTCGTCTGTTGAATGCTGAGGATCTTCTGAACGACCTACCAAGTAGTCTACGCTGACACTATAGAGTCTTGAAAGTTGATTCAAATTATCTGTATTGGGTCTGGTTTGTCCTTTTTCCCAATAATATATAGTATGTTCGTTGACTCCCAGGAATTCAGCAACTTCACGTCTATACATGTTGGTTACAAGCCTACATTTTTTTAACCTTTTGCCCAATTCAGGGAATCTCATGGCAGGAACTGACATCATCAAGCCTCTTTTTTTACATTTTCTACTTTATTTATATAATACTAATTATAAAACTCTTGGAAGGTATTCTCAATTGGCAATAATTTTATAAATATTTAGATAAATATATTTATATATGTTAAGATTATTTTTTGATTTTGTTGTGGAAAGGTTGTAATTGTGACAATTGCTGCAATTGTGGTTTTAGCACTTAGGATTTTAGTTCCTATAACAATTCTCAGATGGCGTATAACTGGAGCTATTTCTTCTATGCTTTTAGACGCCATCGACGTGATCATCGTGGATATTCTTGCATCTGCATTTGGTGAAAAGCCAGGTTTGGGTAGTCATTATCAAACTTATGATAAATGGCTTGATATGTATTATTTAAGCGTAGAAGCATTTGTAAGTATAAGATTTACCAATGTACTGGCAAGGAACACTTCTTTAGCGTTATATATATTTAGATTAGTTGGAATAATCGTTTTTGCTGCAACAGGTGAGCAATATAGGAAGTTGATTTTCTTTTTCCCTAACTTGTTTGAAAACTTTTTCTTATATTGCATTATATCCCAACGGTTTGCTCCGAAATTGATGCCTAGATCTATTAAGAATCTAGCGGTAATTCTTGTGATTCTTTATATACCAAAATTTGCTCAGGAATGGGCATTACACTTTCAACAGATAACTCCCTGGAATTGGTTTAGAGAAACAGTTTTGGGATTGCAGCCTAATTAAATAATTTAATAAACCAACCGATCACCGCTAAGATTGCAATTACTATGAATATTTTCAGGATAAGACCTTCGTTCAAACTTGTATAAAAGTTATCTATAAATTTGTTTATAAATTTTAATATTTGCATCTCAATACGAAAATCACTTTTATTCTTATAAATTGGAATATACAGCAACGGATTTTTAGTAAGTCTTAAAGTACTAGTTGCATTTCCAAATAGAAATCACCACTACTATTATTACCACTATAATTAATCTTATTAAGATTCCTTGGAATATCCGTTTTATAAGTAACAAAATATCCATGGTTGTAAGATTAAGGGTTAATAGTTAAATCTTTACCCCCGAAAGGCTTTTTCTCTTTACGTTTTTTAGGTTTTTTAACTTCTTTTTTGGAATCTCTACCTTTGGCCATTTTGGTCTCCTTGTACAACATATTTTGTTACTGAATACTTAAAAATATAACCGATATTATACGTTTATGGCGAGCACTCCTAATATTATAGCGAGTATCAATATAAATAAAATCACTATAGAGATAGTTATAGTTATCAATAAAATAGCTTCTTTAAGTTTTTGCCTGAGGGCAAGTATCGCGGGATATCCCAAAACTAGGATTCCTGTTATCGATGCTGATGTAATAAAAAACATAATGAATCCACTAACCAGTACGAAATCTACTGAAGATATTTCCTCTTCTGGAAATAATTCGCCAAGTGCTGGTATCAGGAATATTAATACAGCTGCGGCAAATAAAACATAAAGTAGTGTGCCGGTGGCTTGGGCTAATCCTAAAAGTACGATTTTCCGATTAGTTAGGTGGGGTTTTTTATTGAAAAAATCCATATTTAAGTCATTTTTGGTAAATGATTATTGATTGCAGAAGTTAATTCCAGATGATTTTTAGAGCCTATTAGTAAAGTTTTGCCCTTAGAAAATTTTATCAATACACCCATATTACCGCTAACATTATATGCTTTGCCCTTAAGGCCATAACGTATTCCCCAGCCTCCGTAGTCTCTTATGGGATTGTATTTGCAGGATTCAGCTGTCTGTATGCTTTCAAATGGAAATAGAATCCATTTACGATGAAAAGGTCTAAATTTAATAAAAACACCATCAGCAGTTATTTTGGTGTCAAGAGATGCAATATATACAAGGTAGGCTATTGAAGAGAGGAATATGCTAGAAAAGAACGTAGTTAAGATAAGGATGCTGTTTGAATAAGTATTAAAAATCGCCCATGTCATCGATGAGATAGTAATAATTGCAGGTACAGTGACAAGTGCCCAAATCCATAATTGCCGAAAACGCTGAGTTTCACTGTAAGTAGCTAAAACTGGTTCGATATAATCTGTTTTTTTAACCATTTCGAACGCGCCCTAAATTATTATTCCAATTTTTAGAATTAATTTGTGAATAGATCCAAAATGTTACCGGCCGCTCCTCCGCCACCAGCTCTGTATATTTCTGTGAAGCCACATTTGTCACAAGAGACCGTATTGTATTTCTGGTTTTGGAGATTTAAAAATCTTGAAATGCCGGATCCAGTTGTTCGAATAGCACCAGTTTTATAACCATTGTTATGACACTTTTCGCAGGAATAATATTTTTGTTGTTCTGTTGGCATAATTTTTCTCCCTATCTAGTATTACTTTTTATATCATAGCATGGGTTGATAGGCAGTATATATGTGAGTTAAATCCAAAATATTTTAATATGGTTGAAACCTGTATTTGTGATGTAGTAAAGTTGCCTCATTCGGGTAAGATCATTTATTTGAATTCAAGATTGTTTAGTATTGAAATCCTATAGGAACTAAGGGTGACAAAATGCTCTCTTTCATATTCCGAAGATTTTTACTAAGTATTTTAACCATAGTGGTTCTATCTATGATTTCCTGGGTAATAATCGAATTACCTCCCGGCGATTATATAGACATATATATATTGGATTTAACTGGAGGAACGGCCAATTTCAACGAGGCAACGCTAGGTAATACCGAAATGAGGGAAGCACTTAGTCAGCAGTTTGGATTGGATAAGCCAACCTACATAAGGTATGGCAAATGGGTATGGAGAATGTTCCATGGTGATCTTGGGAATTCACTGGAATTTGTAAAGCCTGTTACGGAAGTGGTTGGGGAAAGACTGCTGTTGACAGTTATATTGGCGTTGACCACTGCAACACTGGCCTGGGGACTCGCTGTCCCTATCGGGATTTATTCAGCTGTTAGGCAAAACAGTCCTGAAGACTATGTGGTTACGTTTATTGGGTTTCTAGGTCTGGCTGTTCCTGATTTCCTTCTGGCTCTTTGGTTATTATGGATTTCATTTGCTTATTTTGATCAAAGTGTAGGTGGATTATTTGATCCTGAATATCTTAATGCACCATGGAGTTGGGGAAGGGTTCAGAATTTAATATCACATCTTTGGATAGCGGCCTTTGTAGTTGGGACTGCAGGAACTGCAGCATTAATACGTGTTATGAGGGCGAATCTTTTGGATGAATTAAACAGACCGTACGTTATTACAGCCAGAGCAAAAGGACTTCCCGAATGGAAAGTAATATTGAAATATCCTGTCCGTCTTGCACTTAATCCCTTGGTAAGTACACTTGGATACCTTCTTCCATTTCTTATTTCAGGGAGCATCATCGTATCAGTCGTATTGAATCTGCCAACAGAAGGACCATTATTGTTAAGAGCTTTATTGGTAGAGGATTTGTTTATATCGGCTAGCATAGTTTTAGTATTAGGAGTAATGACGGTAATAGGTACTTTTTTATCAGACGTGTTGCTTAGCATCATAGACCCACGAATTAGACTTAATTAGCATAAATTGGATCGTCAATAACCTGATTATGCGGATATTTGTTCTCTATGTGTTGTGGTAAACACTGTGAATCTTGGATAAAATCTATGTTGGAAATAAACTGTGAATTCAATCCAAGTAGAAAATCTGAAGAAAACATATGGTAAATTGGAAGCTGTTAAGTCAGTTTCCTTTGAGGTTGATGAAGGGGAGATATTCGGATTTCTTGGTCCTAATGGAGCGGGTAAAACTACTACCATCAATGTCCTGTGCACTCTTTTAAATCCCACTGGAGGTTCAGCTTCTGTAAATGGATACGATGTTGTAAAACAGCGTAACGAAGTTAGGCGTTCCATTGGACTAGTGTTTCAAGAATCAACACTTGATGAATATCTTACTGCTGAGCAGAATCTATTATTCCATTCTTATGCATATGGAGTTTCAAAAGATATCAGGGAGCAAAGAATGAAAGATTTGCTTGATTTGGTAGATCTTT
>CAYPYC010000108.1:0-4575 GCA_964414905.1 uncultured Dehalococcoidia bacterium | reverse complement strand
AGCAAATTCTCGTTCAGGAACAATATCCGATTCAGTAAATCCTTTCTCCACGTCTCCAGCTTTATGTTGGAAATGTTCAGCGACATTATTCTTTATTCCTGTTGGCTCACCGAATTCCACCATTTCTAAGTCTTCGTGAAGTATAGGAGCGTTTTCGCTCATTGCAGCTTTTACGTCTGTTACAGCGTCTAACACTTCATATTCAACTTTTATAAGCTTTACTGCTTCTTCAGCCTGATGTGCAGTTGTTGCCACTATTGCTGCAATTGCCTGACCTTTAAATGTTATTTTGTCTGATGCTAAAATACCATCTCTGAGTCGTTTCAAGTCTGTACTCAAATCCCCAGCAGTTACTGGTCTTTCTCCATTAGGTCCGAATTTAGTTTCAGGCAAGTCTTTAGCAGTTACTGCTGCTTTAATACCTTCTAACTTTTCCGCCGCACTTGTGTCAATCGATTTTATACGGGCATGAGCATGAGGACTTCTCAATATTTTTCCGAACAATACATTTGCTGATGGTAAATCTGCAGCATATTGAGCCCGGCCCGTAACTTTGTCTGCACCATCATGTCGTATGGGTCGTGTTCCGACCACTTTATATTTATTAGGTTTATTGTTTGTTGCAACCATTAGAGTTAACCTCCCATTTGTTTCGCAGCAGCAACCACGGCTTTAACGATTTTATCGTATCCTGTACACCTACAAAGGTTGCCAGCCAACCACGTTCTGATTCTAGTTTCTGAAGGATTAGGTTCGTTCTCAAGTAGCGACTTTGTTGCTACTATGAACCCAGGAGTACAAATACCACACTGAAGCGCAGCATTTTCCAAAAAAGCTTGTTGTATAGGGTGTAATCCTTGAGGGGTAGCTACTCCTTCTATTGTGTTGACTTGTTTGCCTTCAGCTTCTACTCCGAAAACGAGACATGAATCAACGATACGTCCATCTAGTTCAACAGTGCAAGCACCGCAATTGCCATCATTGCATCCTTCTTTGGCACCAGTTAAGTTCAATATGTCCCTAAGGCATTCAAGGAGGCTTTGTCGTGGTTCGCAAAGAAATTCTACTGCTTCTCCATTGATAGTTGTTCTTACATGTGATTTTGTATTAGTGGTCATTTATACTACCTCCCTTTGCTCGTGTGATTGCGTCAGTTAAAGCTCTTCTTGTAAGCACGTCAGATAACTGTTGTCTAAATTCTATAGTGCCTCTCATATCTGTAATTGGCTTTATCGAATTTCTTGCAATCTGACCTGCGTTACTTATTACAGATTCGGTTGGTTCTTGTCCAATCAAACAATCTGAGGCATCGTTAATTACAATTGGTGTTGGTGCAACTGAAGCTAGTGCTATTTTAGCATTCGATATTTTTCCAGATTGATCTAATACCACAGACACTCCAGCACCAACTACAGCAATGTCCATCTCGTTTCTAGGTATGAATCGGATATATCTTGCACCAAACCCTTTTGGTGGGGTTGGAAAATGTAGAGAAACAAGAATTTCATCCGCATCCAGGATGTTTTTACCAGGACCAGTACAAAAATCTTCAGCCGATGCAGTTCTTTCTCCCTTGGGTCCTGCTATTGTGCAAGTGACATTGTGGGCTATTAAAGATGGAATTGCATCGCCACTTGGTGCTGCATTACATAGATTGCCACCTAAAGAGGCACGGCCTTGAATCTGAGTGCCACCTATAAGTGATGCTGAATCTATTAACCCTGGGTATGCTTCAGATATTTTTGAATTTTGGTAAATCTTATGGCAAGGTACAGCTGCACCAATAGTCAAGCCATTGCTGCCAAATTCCACTTGATTTAATTCTGGTATAGATTTGATATCTACTATAATGTCAGGATTGTTTAATCTTTGGGGTGCGGCTCTCATTTGCACAATAAGATCTGTACCTCCAGCTAATGATTTAGCCTTTCCTTTTTGACCAGACAGGATTGATATGGCCTCATCGATACTGTTAGGACTACTGTAATCTATCCACTTCACGGTAATCTCCTTTTAACATAAAGCCAACATATGTTATTCATTGTTGGCAAGATGCTTAATAAAATGATTTGCAAATCGTTTGATTTAAATCTAATAAAATACTTTAGCGCGCCTCAAACAAATTTGTGTCAGTATACCAGAATAGACCAGTGCCTCACAACTTTGTTTATACAACAATTATTATTTAACCGGACTATTGTTCGCCAATAAAAGAAATCTTTCTATGGAATTCAATTAATATATAAATGTACTTTGATAAAGTGGTAGTTTCTATTTTTCAATTATAGCTCTTTTATGAATTGCGAAGCCGATATTTTTGTCGGCTTCCGATGCCTCTATTGAATAGGTGAGTTTGTTGCCATCAACGTTTGTAAGTGTTGCAGAAATCTTTACTGTTCCACCAGGTAGTGTAGGTGCCAAATGTCTCATCTTATCAACGGCATAGCCTACGGTGGTATATTGGTTGTCTAAATATCGGTCTGAAGCCTCTATAGTACATAATTCCATTAGATTTAGAAGAGATGGAGTAGATAAGACTTCTGCATTTTGTTTGCCTGACCTATTAATCGTCATATCATCTGTTACAGTAAATGTTTTGGTGTATAATTCACCAACCTTAAATTCGTCTGCCATCATCTGAAATCCTCCGGATGTAATTAAGAGATTTAAAAGGTTATCGCCGCAATCGTTAATTTTAATGAATAATACTACTATAACACTAAGGTAATAATTATTTTTGATATTTACGATATCTCCAGTATTGGTTATCTTACTGGAGAAAATGGTTGGTCTACTTTAGTCCATGTACCATTAAGCCTATATTGTCGAGGTAAATTTAATTGGACTACAAAAAATATATAAGAGATGTACCGGATTTTCCACGAAAAGGGGTGAATTTCAAAGATATTACTCCGATGCTAAAAACTCCAGAATGTTACCGTAATATTTTAAAAGAATTTACACAAATGGCTCATTCGTTGGAGCCTGATGCTGTAGCTGCAATTGAGGCTAGAGGGTTTTTTTTCGGATCACCTTTAGCAATAGAATTGAATAAGCCTTTTATTCCTTTAAGAAAAGCCGGTAAACTTCCATTTAAAACTATCGGTTGCGCATATGATCTTGAATATGGCCAAGAAATTCTTGAAATCCATGAAGATGCGATTTATTCAGGACAGAAAATCATTATTGTTGATGACGTGTTGGCTTCAGGAGGTACAATGGTTGCAGCGATGAATCTTCTTGAAAAATGTGGTGCGGAAATTGTTGGTTGTTTCTCTGTTATTGAATTAACCCAGTTTAATGCAAGAAATAATTTCAATTTAGGAAATCTATTGTCTCTTGTTAAATACTAATAAAAGAGACTCTAAATAATTTTAAATTTATTAAAATAATGAGTAGAGGAATGAAATAAGTAGCGATGCGAATGGTTACAAAAAAATGAGTTAAAACCAATTTGGTTTGGGGAGCTGACCAATGAAAGTAATAACTATAGGTGGGTTGACGGGAGGAGGAGGTAGAATAATAGGACCTTTAATTGCTAGGAAATTAAGATACGAATATGTAGACCGTGAAATCATGACAAAAATCGCAGAAGTTTTAAATGTAGACGTAGATACTGTTCGTAAGGTAGATGAAGGTGAAAAGATAGGAGGCAGTGGTTTTTTAGAACGTTTAAAGAACATATTTGAAAAGACTGCTTTTTATGGTGGCGACCCATTGTATGGTTCTAATATTTTTGGATATTTAACTCAAGAATATGAAGATGTTAAAGAGATGATATATGAAAGAGAAGGTGTTGCGAAAGAAGCCTATTTCGAAAAATTGTCTGAGGTAGTCAATGAATTATCTCAAATAGGAAATGTTGTGATAGTAGGCAGAGGAGCTTCAATAATTTTGAAAGATGACGAAGACACGTTGAAAATAGGCATGGTTGCAGATAAATCAGAAAGAATAAATCGTATTTCACAAAGATATAAGATTGATTCAGAAAAAGCTGAGCTCATTATTGATGAGAGAGATAAAGCTAGGCAGTTAAATTTTAAACACATGTTTGGCATTGATGATCCTGATTCTCCTTGTATTTATGATGTTGTTATCAACACAAGTAAAGTTTCAATAAAAGATTCGACTAGAATAGTTTTGAATTTGATTGAGTTGAAAACTGGTTTTAGTGGAGATTCTGCATGATTAAAATTAGCAAACCAAATTTCGATGACCTTATAAAACATGCAGAGGAAGAAAGTCCTAATGAATGTTGTGGCATTTTAGTTGGAACGTCAAATTCCGTATCCAAAGTCCATAAAATAACCAATGATGCTAAAAGTCCTTATAGATATGTCATGAATTCTCAACAACAGCTTGATGTTATATTGGATTGCGACAGAAATGATTTGGATATGATAGCTTTTTATCATTCTCATACTCACAGTCCTGCTTACCCTTCAGATACCGATGTGCGTATGGCCGTGCAAAGTGGCTGGTTGGATATTATCTACATATTGATTTCTTTGGAAGATAAGTCAAATCCAATAGTAAAATCCTATTCAATAAATGAAAATAGTGAAATATTGGAAG
>CAYPYC010000107.1:0-4594 GCA_964414905.1 uncultured Dehalococcoidia bacterium | reverse complement strand
GTCAGTTAGTGGGATATAATACGGATCTTTATGGATTTACGAAGGGTTTGATTGACTACGGTGGGTTTAATCCTAATGGAAAGAAAGCTTTGATTTTTGGAGCTGGTGGTGCTGCTAGGGCAGCAGCTTTCGGTCTAGTAAACCAAAAAGTTAGTAGCTTGACAATAGTTAATCGTAATTACGAAAGAGCGCAATCACTTTCAAATGAATTAATGAATTACGGTTTTACTTGTTTTGCAAAATCACTTGATTACGAAAATATACAAGATATTATTGCCCAATCTGATTTAATTGTTAATTCAACTCCATTAGGAATGAACAAACACAACGAAGAGCGGATGTCTATTTTAAATTCCAATAAATTGATGGAATCTACTTGTGTGTATGATTTAGTATATTCACCGATTCAAACGCCGCTTATCGAACAAGCAAACGCAGTTGGAGCAAAGGCACTTGGAGGATTGCCAATGCTTATTTACCAAGGTGCTTCTGCGTTTACGATGTGGACAAGTCGTGAAGCTCCTGTAGAATTAATGTTTGAAGCTGCAAATAAAGCATTGAACATTAAATAAAGCTGTTAAAAATGGAAAAAACTAACATATTCATTACAGGATTTTCAGGTACGGGGAAAAGTACCGTTGGCAAGCATTTAGCTAAGATGCTTGGATGGACATTTGTCGATACTGATAGATACATAGAACGGCAAAAAGATAAAAGTATCATTGATATTTTTAAAGAATTAGGTGAAAGAGATTTCAGAAAAATAGAATCTGAAGTTATTAATCAAGTCTGTAATTCCCAATTTCAGGTAGTGGCAACTGGTGGCGGATCGGTTTTATCCGAAATGAATAGAAGATTAATGGATAAAAATGGGATTTTGGTTTGTCTAGAAGCTAGGGTAGGTACATTGTGCGGACGATTAGGTGATACTACCAACTTAAAACGTGGGAATAAAGAAGTCAGGCCATTACTCGCAGGTTCTGAGCTGGAATCTAAAATAATTGATTTGAAGTCTGAAAGGCAATTCGTGTATTCGATGTCGGACTATACAGTACATACGGATGATTTAACAGTAGAGGAAGTATCTACTATTATTTATAGAAGTTGGAAAACTTTTGAAAAGAAAAATGGACTGTTTTCATCGTGGGATGCTGCAAGTTTAGTACACACTTCTGAAACTATTTATCCTATATGTGTTGGTTGGGGTATATTAGATACCATAGCTGAAAAAATAAATAGTATTTCTAAAACTCCAGTTGTTTATTTGATAACTGACGCAGGGGCTAATAAACATGCTAGGAGAGTGCAGACGATCCTTGAATCGGCAGGTATCCCTTCTCATTTGTTTGTTATGCAGGCAGGGGAAAAATATAAAACCCTTGATGCTGTTAGTATGGTTTATGATTGGCTTGCAGAATTGAAAGCCGAAAGATCTCATATAGTTGTAGCAATAGGAGGAGGGGTTGTGGGAGATTTAGCTGGATTTGTGGCTGCTACCTACCTCAGGGGGATAAAGTTAATACAGATTCCCACCACCTTACTTGCGATTATGGATTCTTCTATTGGGGGTAAAACGGGAGTTGATTTGAATAGCGGGAAAAATCTTGTTGGATCATTCTATCAGCCTGAATTTGTTTTGTCTGATGTTGAAACTTTGACAACATTGCCTCAGAGGCAATTGATTTCTGGTTGGGCAGAGGCTTTAAAACATGGGTTAATCAAAGATCAAGGTTTAATAAGTGAATTTGAAAGGGATGTGGATTCTGTATTAAGTCTTGATAAAGATATAACTACATCTTTAATAAGAAAAAGTTTAAGTATTAAAGCCGAGGTAGTATCTCTGGACGAGCATGAATTGTTGGGAACCAGAATAATGTTGAATTATGGGCATACTATTGGTCATGCGATAGAAACTGCGGGTAAATATGAAAAACTGCTGCATGGAGAAGCTGTTAGTGTTGGCATGATGGCAGCAGGTCACATAAGTAATTCACTAGGCATTTTGACGGATAAACAGTTTGGTAGGCAAAAGGCTTTACTGGAAATGTATAGGTTGCCCGTTGACGTAGATGGAATTGATATAGCAGACGTAAAAAATGCTATGTTGTTGGATAAAAAAACTTTAGACGGTTCTATTAGATGGGTGCTATTAGATAATATTGGGCATTCGATTGTAAAAAGTGACATATCTGAAAAACTGATAATTGAAGCACTCAATTCGGTTATTTTTTAGATTTATATTACGAGATGATTTGAGTTAAATGAGATTGATGTTCAAAATATGATTACACATTTTAAAGTTCAATCCATTGATGATAAAGCTCGTACTGGTATTTTGAAAACTAGCAGTGGTTGTATACAAACGCCAGTTTTTATGCCTGTTGCAACATTAGCTTCTGTTAAAGCACTTGACCCGTTTGATTTAAATGCGATTGGTGCTTCAATAATACTTTCAAACACCTACCATTTATACTTAAGACCTGGGATTGATGTTATTCACGAGTATGGTGGGTTACATAAATTTATGTCTTGGGATAAATCAATATTAACTGATAGCGGGGGTTTTCAAGGGTTTAGCCTAGAACGTTTTCGGAAGATTATGCCTGATGGGATACAATTTAAATCTCACATAGATGGGTCGAGTCATTTTTTTACTCCAGAAAGTGTTATAAATCACCAAGAAACATTAGGTTCTAATATAATGATGCCCATAGATGTGTGTGCGGCACCAACAGATGATGAACAGAATATTCTTGAAGCTCTTGAACTTACTACAAAATGGGCTTCTAGGAGCCTTAAGGCTAAAACCACTAAAGAAAATATGTTGTTTGGAATAGTACAAGGTGGTTTATTTGAATCATTAAGAAAACGTTCTGCAGAGCAATTAATAGAGATGGAATTTGATGGGTATTCCATTGGCGGTTTGAGTGTAGGGGAATCAAAAACCGACATGTATAATATCGTCGATTTTACTACTGAGATTCTTCCATGCGATTTGCCAAGATATTTAATGGGAGTAGGATCTCCCGAAGATTTAGTGGAATGCGTAGCAAGAGGGATAGATATGTTTGATTGTGTTCTACCCACTAGAATAGCAAGAAATGGAGCTTTATTTGTTGAGTCAGGCAGGATAAATATCACGAATGCAAAGTATAGAAAATGTGAGTCGTCAATTGAACAAAATTGTAAATGCCACACCTGCACAAATTTTTCCGCCGGATATTTAAATCATTTATTTAAAACTAAGGAATTATTGGGCTATCGTTTAGCTACAATTCATAATCTACATTTCTTAATGAAATTAATGGAGAAGATAAGAATATCTATAGCGGAGAATGATTTCAAAAATTTCAGAGAAGATTTTATCGGGCGCTTTATTCCTCCTGATGAATCAACTAGGAGAAAGCAAAAAGAACTTTGGTTAAATTCACATTAATTGGATTAATTTATTGATTAATTAAACTAATCTGCTGGATTTCCTAAAAGGGTTTCCAGTGCTTTTAACTTCTCACTGTTACCTCTAGCCTTATATAAATCCATTGCTTTGTTTATATCCGATGCGCCTTTATTCAGTTCTCCTCGATTCAGAAATATTATTCCTCTATTTCTATATGCGTCAGCATATTGAGGGTCTAGTTCGATAGATTTATTGAGATCTTCCATTGCTAAAGCATGTTGTTCCAAATGGTGATAAGCTAAACCTCTTCCGTGGTGTGCTAAAGCTAAATCAGGTTTTATTCTCAGTACTTTATTATATTGGTTGATCGCATCTTCATATTGGGCAGCTGATAATAAATTCACAGCGGACATATATGGGAAAAGAGGGTCAACGGATGGTTCAGTTACATCCACTTCTGGTTCTTCAATTTTGACATCTTCAGCATTTGAGCTTAATTGCTGAGCATTGGAAATATCATCTTGAGGTTCGTCGGTTTGCGAGCAACTCGTAAGTGCAAGTAAGGTTACTACCAATATTGGAATTATCAGATTTTTTGATGTAAACATTTTTCGGTTAAAATTATTTGGCTATAGCCTAATTTCTTGACTCTAATAAAGTATACTTAAACTTCAAAGTTAGGTAAATATAATTATAATTTAACTAAAAAAAGGAGTTACAGTTGATAAAAGGGCTTGATGGTAAAACTCCAAAGATTCATAAAGATGCTTTTGTAAGTGAATTTGCTTATTTAGTAGGTGATATTGAAATAGGAGCCTATTCCAGCATATGGCCTGGAGTGGTTATTAGAGCAGATTCTGGTAAGATCACCATCGGAAAAAATACATGTGTTCAAGATAATAGTGTTATTCATGGTGATGCTGACGTGGAGATATGTGATTCTGTAGTTATTGGACATAGGGTTATGTGTCACGCCGCAGTTGTAAAAAACAACGTGTTATTAGGTAATGGTTGCGTTGTGAATGATGGTGTGATTATTGAAGAAGAAAGCATTATTGGTTCTGGAGCTATGATTATAGAGAATATGAAGATTCCTAAAAACTCTTTAGTTTTAGGTGTGCCTGGTAGGGTAAAGGGTGAGGTTAAAGAAAGACATATTGAGTTGATAAAATCGACTTCTATGCATTATGTCGAAAA
>CAYPYC010000106.1:0-4622 GCA_964414905.1 uncultured Dehalococcoidia bacterium | reverse complement strand
CTGTCTCCTTCTGCTTGTTGTGTACTAGAGCCATCAAAACCCCAAACAGGTGGTGTTTCACCATCGGCGACGACCTTTGTTTTGGATCTCAAGTGAGCTGACGGTGTATTTCCGTCTAACCATAAATATTCTGCTTTATATACCACTTTTTTCCTCCCTTTAATTTAAACTCCCATCATAACATGTATGAAAAGTTGATTCTGTTGAGAAATATTAAAATTTTATTACATGTTATTTGGTATTATCATCACTATCAATAACCCAATCTGAATTAGCAAGTGGTCCAGGATTATCATATCTGAATGTACTGTAAACTAGCCCGGATACGCTTGGGTGATTTAACAATTCCGATTCTTCATCTGGTAATATGGGATCCCATTGACGAGCTATATAAAGCTTAGTTTTTGAACTTTCGATATGCTGATAATAGTTATTCAAGTGGTCGAGCAAAGGCGGCATATTGTAACCATCTAAATAGTTTTGCTTATATCCATATCCTCTATGCATTGGCCATAACTGATGCCATATAGAAGGACATTGAGAAGAATTTTGATTTATGATTAATTCATCAATCAAAGATTCTTTGATCCATGTGGGGTAGTCAAGGGTTGTGTTGCCTAGTGGAGGACCAATAACATTTCCTCTAGCGCAACCCACCGATAATTCTAGATTTCTGGATCTAGTAGCTTCTCTCATTTCTTTTAGGAATAATGTTACATATTCACCGAGAAGATCATGCCATAGATTCAAATCAAAATTTTCAGTAAGTATGTCCCGTCCGTAGCGATTGAAATAATCTTGCCTTATTGGTTCGTTGAACCCAAAAACATCTGCATGTTCTGGTGGTTTTGCCTCTGTTCGAAAACAGAGAAATACCCCGTCGAAATCGTATCCTTCTAGAATTGACATGAATTTATCAATTAGATACTTTCGCGCTTCAGGGTATGCTAAGCATAGTACTCCCCATTGCTTGATGGCTCTACTTCTATCACTCAAAATAAATTCTGGGTTTTCTTTTGTGAAAAAACTTTGCCATGCAAAATGTTGGCCATGCATCGCATTGTGATGACTTTTTGCTCTTATTCTTGCTGGAGCTAAAGGCCAACCTTCCCCAAAAATACTAACATAGGCGTGTGCTTTCAATCCCAAATCATGAGCCATTTTGGGTAATATCTCAAAATCATCCCAATCCAATTCGTTCTTTAATTGTTTGACTGCTTTGCGGTAGTTTTTTGCGTATCTATAACTGCCAAATCTAGATGTACGTCCTTGTCGCCAATGTATTGACGATATACCGAGGTTGTTTTTCCAGACTCGCATTTTTTTGTATAATGAATCAGGA
Organism: uncultured Dehalococcoidia bacterium; assembly: GCA_964414905.1. Classification (GTDB taxonomy): domain Bacteria; phylum Chloroflexota; class Dehalococcoidia; order Lucifugimonadales; family OSU-TB39; genus OSU-TB39. Next base: position 3,280 of record CAYPYC010000106.1, on the reverse strand, counting down.
TTATCTAATAGACCGTCACCTTCACCAAAAGTTAAATGGTCTCCCCATGATGCGCTAGCTATGTTATTTGCATACATTTTTTATCCTTTCACCATCAATTTTCTAATTTAGGTACAAGTTCTACTATATTATTGTAAGTAGTTGTTTTTACTTCATCGAAACTCACATTATGAAGTTCACTTACTTTGTTTGCAATATCTTTAACATGTCTAGGTTCAGTCCAATTTTCACGTTTAGATTTAAAAGGTTGGGGGGCACTGTCACTTTCCAAAACTATGTGATTTAACGATATGGTTGATACTACTTTCTGTAATGTTTCTAATCTTGTTAATGGCCGGGCTAACGATATAAAAAATCCCATATCTATGACTTTTTTAGCTAATGTCTCATCACCTTGGAAGTAATGCATTGCTCCTCCTACTTCAAAAGCTTTTTCTTCCTTCAATATTCTTAATGTTTCATTATCAGCTTCTCTACTATGAAAAATGATTGGTAATTTTAGGATTTTAGCCATTCGTATCTGCAACCTAAAAGCGTCATATTGCAATTCTCTAGCAGGCATTCCCTCCATAAAATCAAGTCCTACTTCGCTTACTACTGCTACTTTAGTACTTGATTGAGTGATTTGGATTAATTCATTGATTGTTTGTTCTGTAACCGGCAATTGAATATCCATGGGGTGAATTCCAACACCGTAATATAATTGGCTGAATTGTTGAGTGATGACTGAGCACTGTTTTGAAGTCTCCAATGTTGTTCCCGCGATAATTATTTTTGATACTTCAGATTGTAGTGCTCTATTTAATATATCTTCTATTTCTTCCGTGGTGAATTCATTGATATGTGAATGGCAGTCAATTAGATAACTCATCTATTTTGCTCTATAGCATCATCCAAAGCTGACCACGATAATAGAGCACACTTTATCCGAATTGGGAAATTTCTAACTTGGGATAATTTTAGTAAATGTCCCAATTTGTAATGCTCGGGTTCCTTCATTTTGGCATTTAAATATTCAGTGAATAGAATTTCTAAATGGGGGACTTGTTTGATTGGTTTGTTTAATATAGTTTCGGACATTAGGGAAGCAGCAGCTATATTTATTTTGCACCCTATTGCTTGAATGCCAACTTTAGAGATGAAACCATTTTTAACCAGTAATTGTATTTTAACCTCATCTCCACAAAAGGGGTTTATCGAATGACCTGAATCAGTCTTGTCACACAAAAAATCATTATTCCTAGGTCTAATACTGTGTTCTATAATGTTTTTGTCATACAGTTGAGCTAGCTTATCGCTTGGCATGGGTAAAATATTGTATAGCTTCTTGTAATGTTTCTACTAAGATATCTACTTCGGTAGTAGTGTTGTATAGATAAAGGCTTGCTCTAGCTGTAGCAGGAACACCCAATATTTGCATTAACGGCATTGTACAATGATGGCCAGTTCTGACAGCTATACCATAAGAATCTAGGAAGGTTCCCATATCGTGTGGATGTAAGTTTTCGGAGTAGAAAGAAATTATACCCCCTCGTTTTTCAGGATCTTCAGGTCCATATACTGTTACGTTATCAAGTTTTTTAAACTGTTTTAATGCATATTCCACCAAAGATTTTTCGTGATTATGGATATTATGCATTCCTATTTTATTCAAGTATTCAATTGCAGCGTCAAACCCTATGACGTCAGCTATATTAGGTGTTCCAGCCTCAAATCTCATTGGTAATTCGTTCCATGTTGCGTCTTTAAGAGTAGCCTGCAAAACCATTTCTCCGCCTCTGAAGAATGGTTCCATGTTTTCTAGGATGGATTTTTTTACGTACAGTACTCCTATCCCAGTTGGCCCCAACATTTTGTGGCTTGAAAAAGCAAGGAAATCACAATCAAGGTCTATTACGCTGACTGGTTCGTGAGGTACACTTTGGGCTCCATCAACCAATATTTTAGCATCATGATTATGGGCTATTTCTCCTATTAATTTTACGGGATTAATTGTTCCTAATGAATTGGATGTATGTACAACGCTTACCAATTTTGTCTTATTTGTAATTAAAGATTCAGCCTGGTTTAAATCTAAAGTTCCATCTTTAAGAACAGGTATAAATCTTAGTTCAGCTTTTTTATCTTGAGCTAATTTTTGCCAAGGCAGTAAATTACTGTGATGCTCCATGGATGTTAATACTATATTGTCACCTGGAGATAAATTTTCTTCTCCCCAAGTACGTGCAACTAGATTAAGAGATTCGGTCGTATTTCTGGTCCATATAATATTCGAAGAAGATTCAGAGGATATGAAATTTGATACTGATTCCCGAGATTTTTCAAACAAGTCAGTGGCACGTTGACTGAGAGTATGGACTCCTCTATGTACATTGGAATTATATTCGGAATAGTAATTGGATATCGATTCTATTACTGTAGTAGGTTTTTGAGATGTAGCCGCATTATCCATATAGACCAAAGGGTGACCATTGATGGTTTGTTTAAGTATGGGGAAGTCGTTTCTTATTTTTTTTAAATTCATTTGCGTTTGTTCAGTTGTTGACACTGTTTAACCCTTGATTTCAATTATTTATTCGATTAAATCTGAGATGGTGGTTGAGTTGAGTACGTCAGATACAGCTTTTTCAACTTTTTGCCAAACCGGCCTTTGTCCACAAGATGAAGTTTTTTCACAAGAATCGGGTGTTTTCATACATTCCAACAAATTTAACGGAGATCCAAGATGATTCATCACCATATTTAGATTAATTTCGTCGGGTTTAGTAGCAAGACTGTGTCCGCCATTTGGTCCAGTTTCAGATTTGGTTAACCCTTTTTGTTGTAATGTAACTAATAGCTTTGATAAATACGGCTGAGGAATATTTTGTCTGTTAGCAATTTCAGATGCTTTTATCGGTGAAACTGATTGGTTTTTTGCCAAATCTACTAATGCCCTAACTCCATAGTCTACTTGCATTGGTATATACATAAATATCCTCCTGGTTTTTGTTATATACTAACTATTCAGTGGTAACAGTCCCTTTTTCTTCTTCAATTGCTGAATTCAAAGTGTGCCAGCTTAATACTGCGCATTTTATTCTAGCCGGATAAGCTGATACTCCAGCTAGAGATTGTAAATCGCCAAGAATTGGTGATTCTTCAATAACGCCAGTGTCATTTGTAATCATTGCATGGAATTCCTGAAATACTTCTTTTGCTTCCTTTAATGACATGTTTTTTAATTGGTCTGTCATCATTGATGCAGATGCCTGTGATATAGCACATCCTGAACCACTGA
>CAYPYC010000105.1:0-4728 GCA_964414905.1 uncultured Dehalococcoidia bacterium | reverse complement strand
ATTATTTAGAGAATCTAATAATATCCATTCAAGTTCTTTACCATAGCAAGGTTCATAATAATTTAATTCAGGAAGTTCGTAACCAATCGAAGGAGTTACTATCGACTGATGTGAACCTCCTTCAGGCGACAGCGTTAACCCTGACGGTGTACCAACAAAAATAAATTTCCCTCCGGATTGCAAACTATAGACCAAAGCATCTAGACCTCTTCGTATAAATGGGTCATACAAGGTACCTATAGGCAATACCAATTCTCCATCACGTTCATTAGTAAGACCCAGTTGACCTAAACAGATAAAAAGATTATTCTCAGAGATACCTAACTCTAGATGCTGCCCCTTATCAGATTCCTCCCAAGTCAGAGCTCTAATCTGTTGTTCAACAGGCAATTCTTCAGATGGATGTTTTGACCATACACCTACTTTATTAATCCATCCACCCAAGTTGGTCGAACTAGCTACATCGGGACTAACAGTAACAATCCTATCTGATATTTCTTGGGCACTCCTAGTCAACTCAGTTAATATTAGTCCAAATATTTGTTGGGTTGACATGTTCCCACTATATCCTTTGGAAAAAGATTTAGGGACAATATATGAAACGTCTTTTTTGCTTGAATATATATCTGAATTTAATTTTGTGCTTACTTCAGAACAATATAGTCCAACCTTAGATTCTAAATCGAAACCCTCGAATTCTTCGCCATTTTTTATATTTAGACTATTTCTAAATTCTTCCATCTGACTTGAGTTTAGTAATACAGAATGGTTTTGTGGGTCTCCTACTGTAGGTAACTTCCATCCTTTTAATGTATAAGCAAATACAACATTAGGTCCACTTTCTACATCTAATGTTTCAAACCGTTCCCTCAAAGTATTAAAATCATGACCACCTAAATTGCTAATTAGTTCTAATAAACCTGCATTATCCCATTGATTTATGAATTCCCTAAGATCACTTTCATGTTTAGTAAATTTCGGCAACCAATCCCTTATGACCAATCCGTCTGACCTCAATAGTCTTTGGTACATTTGGTTAGGCATGTTATCAATGGATTCACGTAATAACTCCCCTTTGTCCATAGCAAAAGCAGACTCCAATAAAGAACCATATTTTGCCTCAACAACATTCCATCCATTAGCCTCAAACATTTGTCTCCATACATTAATTCTGATACCAGGAATAACCCTATCCAAGCTTTGTCTATTTAAATCAATAATCCAAATCAATCTGTTGATTGCAGATAACGATTGATCAGCAATAGCTTCCCAAACAACACCTTCATCTAATTCGGCATCTCCCACTAAACTTATAAAATTGCCTTTAGTTTCTGGTGGCAAATCAAACCTACTATGTATATATTCTGATGCCAACCATGCAAAATTAGGTGCAACAGCACCTAATCCAACTGACCCAGTAGTAAAATCCACATTATCAGGATCTTTTGTTCTACTGGGGTAGGCTTGTAGTCCCCCAAAAGCCCTTAAAGCCTTCAAATATTTTTTATCTAAATTCCCTAATAAATATTGAATAGCATGAAAAACCGGTGAGGAGTGTGGCTTAATTGAAATAGCATCTGTATTTTTCATGAACTCAAAAAACAGATAAGTCATTATTGTCGCCACAGAAGAACTCGACGCTTGGTGACCACCTACTTTAAGGCCACTTGCACTGGATGTATGCTTATTTGCATAATCAACCATATAAACCGCTAACCACAAGACCTTATTTTGAATTTGTTCAAGCGCGTAATTTAGATCTGAGTTGATTTCTTTATTTTTACTTTTTTTCTTCATTTGGATTTATTTCAGACCTGCATCAATTTATAACCTATTAATTAACAATTATTCTTAAAATCAAGTAAAGAATATCCATTCATCTCACACAATGTATCAATATATTGTTCTAAGTGTAATATATTTCAAATGTAAATTGGTATCAACGATTAGAAAATCAAAGTAAAAAAATAGCAATACTTAATCAAAAACTGTTACTATAATCTACCTAATCAATTAACTCATCATGTAAATAGGCACTTAAATTAAGATGATCAACAGATACATATATTCACCATTTACTTGGGCTAGTTCGGGTTTTATTGTAGGACTTGCTTTAGGTGTATCTACAATTTCAGTATGGATTTTGGCCATAGGGTTCTTCCTTTTTTTAATATGGCTAAATTATTTAGGCCCCGCCAATGAAGATAACGAAGGCTGGCGTTTTAGCGCAGCCCCTGCATTTATGATGAGCTGGATTTTAGGGATACTTGTAAATAGCCTCATAAATTAAACACCATTACCTACGATTAAAAACAAGGAGCTTTAGCAAAGGGTGCTCTAAGTATATTAAGGACTCCTTGACAGCAAACTAATGGTAAGTTACGCTACGAAAAGTGGGGCCTGTAGCTCAGTGGTAGAGCAAACGGCTCATAACCGTTAGGTCGCTGGTTCGAACCCAGCCGGGCCCACCAATAATCATTTCCTATTATCCATCAGCACAAATAAACTTTGGCACAAAATTATTATCAATTTATATTTATAAAAAACGATTATTTAATTAATAAATTAGGAAATTAGAAGCGATCCCCAGTTTTATCTGGGGATCGACTCAAGGAGGAGCCAGTAGAAGCTTAGTTCAAACTAATTATCATCTACTTAGACAACTAACTGGCCTGCCAAATTTATACCATATAAAGTACACTCGGTCAATAATGACACAACATAAAGTATGATATTATCGAGAAAGCAATGGTTTTGTTATGAGAAATACAATATTCAAATTTTTCCTGCTTATTTTAATAATAAATTTTTCAGTAAATTCTTGTAAGGATTCAGCTACCTCATCCAATAAATTTACACAACCTCCAATAAATCAACAAACTGTTGAAACCAATATTGATAATAATTTAATAGTTATATCTACTGACTTGAATGTCGGTGAAAATAGATTTGTATTTGCAATCATAGATAATGATCAAAATCCAATATCTATCCCTAATATTAAAATAAGCTTAACCAACTCAAATCAAACCACAACTGCCTACAATGCAATATTTGAAAAATGGCCTTCTGGTAAAACAGGCGTTTATGTAACTCATCCCTATTTTGATATCCCTGGACCTTGGAACATAAAAACTACAATAAGCCCGAATAACATTACCCTCAATACTAACTTCATAGTTGCTACTGAAAGTAAAACACCCAAGATAGGCGAACCCGCCCCAAAAAGTAATAACAAAACAAGATTTTCACACCCAAACTTAAGCGAAATAAGCTCTGATATAGAACCTAATTTAGACCTATATACCTTTACAATTAAGGAATCTGTGGAAAATTCAAATCCGGTCCTATTAACTTTCTCCACACCTGGATTTTGCCAGACCGCAACATGTGGACCGCAAGTGAAAATAATATCTGATTTAAATGCTAAATATAAAAATACCATGAATTTTATACACGTCGAAATCTATGACAATCCACATGAATTAGCTTTGCACTTTGCTAAACGAAGAATTGCTCCAACAGTAAATGAATGGGGGATTTTTACTGAACCTTTTACATTTCTAATTGATAAAAACGGTATAGTTTCAGCAAAATATGAAGGATTTGCCACATATTCCGAAATAGAATCAGACTTAACAAAAATAATTGGATCCGACTGATAAACATTCGAACTAAACCAATAATAATTGATAGGAGAATACGTTATTTATTACCTTTCAGCCAAATTAACCTTTTTGATAATTTTTTTATTGCCTAGTATTCAAACTAGCCCGTTATATGCAGATAGTGAAGAAATTGCAAATTTCAGTAAAATATCTGGATCTCACAAAATAATATTGGAAATACAACCTAAAGAACCCCTAGTTGGAATCTGTCATTTTACTATCAACATATTTGATGTTGAAGATCAAGAATACATAACTGATGCGAAGGTAGAAGTTTTTGCATCCAATGAAGGTGCAGAAAAACCTTACAAATCATTTGCCCTTAGTAATCCTGCAATACCTAAGGACTATAACGCTAAATTCAATTTCAAGAATTCAGGTGAATGGGAAATTAAAATCAGATATTCACTAGAAAATAATCATCACCAAGATGTAACATTTGATATAAATGTTAAAGAAAACCCTCTACAGTCACAAATGGAAGGAACTATATTATGGATTTTCGTTTCCTCGATATTGGTAATTGCACCTATAATACTATGGTATAAAAACAAACAATCTTAACTAATTCAATTAGTGTAGCTTCTAACTTAACCAAATCAAATGTGAATAATAGAGACTATTAAGTATGACTATATCAAAAAAAATTAAAGACTTTATGGAACAGGGTTCCTGGATTCGTAAAATGTTTGAAGAGGGAGAAGCTTTAAAACAGAAAGTCGGGAAAGATAATATTTATGATTTATCTTTAGGCAACCCAGTTATTAGTCCTCCGAAAGAATTTTATATCAAACTAAGAGAATTAGCTTCAGACCCAATTGATGGGATGCATAGATACATGCCTAATTCAGGATATCCTGAAACTAGATCTGCAGTAGCCAAACAACTTAAAAACGAAACAGGATTAAACTTTGATTCTTCCCATTTAATAATGACTGTTGGTGCAGGTGGGGCTTTAAACGTAGTTATGAAAACAATATTAGATGCTGGGGACGAGGTAATCATTTTCGCACCATATTTTGTCGAATATATATTTTACGCTGATAATCATAACGCTAAA
>CAYPYC010000104.1:0-4751 GCA_964414905.1 uncultured Dehalococcoidia bacterium | reverse complement strand
GTAATTGTGATATTAAGTTACTTATCATTCCTCCTGGAATTTGGTGGCTTAGTACCTTAGCATCAATAATTGATGCTCTTGGCATTTCTAAATCAGGTTTGTATTTTTTTAATATTGACTCCAGTTGGTCTGAGGCCTGGTGTAACAGCTCTAAGTCCAAACCTGAATTTCTAGAATGATTATTTAAACTCATAACTAAGGGTTCTATAGCAGGTTGGGAAGTTCTAAGCCCTAAAGGAGATAAACAAGCATCAACTACATCAACTCCCGCCTCTATAGCTTTCAAGGCTGACATGGATGCCATACCACTAGTGTAATGTGTATGCAATTGTAATGGGAGTTTAGTATTTTTTTTGAGTTCACTAAATAAATTATAAGCATCAAATGGTGAAAGTAATCCAGCCATATCTTTTATGCATATACTATCGGCTCCCATACTTTCTAAAGATTTAGCTTTTTGAATGAAATAATCCAAAGTGTAAATTGGCCCGCCCATGCTGCCGCTGTCAGTTACAGAATAGCATATGGTCAGTTGAAGATGTTTATTTACATTTTTAATGGCTGATGTCGACTTTTCCAAATTCCTTTCGTCGTTAAGTGCATCAAAAACTCTGAAAACATCAATTCCATTATAAGCAGAACGTTCTATAAACTTTTCTACAACGTCATCGGCATAATTTCTATAACCTACAAGAGATTGCCCTCTCAACAGCATAGTTAAAGGAGTGTTTTTAATAAGGGATTTAAATCTTCTAAGTCTATCCCAAGGGTCTTCCGTCAAATATCTTGTAGCAACATCGAAAGTAGCTCCTCCCCACACTTCCATTGAGTGAAATCCAATAGAATCCATCAATTCTGCCATTGGTTCCATGTCTGCAGTTTTCAATCTAGTTGCTAACAAACTTTGGTGACCGTCTCGGAATGTTGTATCTGTGAATTTAATACTATTTTCTTGTTCGCGATTATTTAACATTGTTTAATCATAAAATCCTGTGTGATTTTTCCAAGGATTTGCTCTACTCGTGCGCAGGACGTTGTAGTCTGTTGAAGTAAACAGTTTCCATCTATTTATTGCGTTAGCAGGTAGTTGTGGGTTACTAGCAGTACTTTGGTTTAAATATGCTTGTATAGCAGCTGATATAGCTACTTTCATCGTTATTTCAATGACTTGCTCTTGGTTCAAAGCGGAATCGTTCCATGTTTTTTTGGAGGAAGAGTATCTCTTTTATTCGCAAGCATGTCTAACCCACTGATTATTTTAGATCTAGTTTCACTTGGGTCGATAACGTCGTCAATTATACCTGTAGCTGCTGCTACGTAAGGATTCATGAATTTTTCTTCATAATCATTTATCAAATCAGTTTTAATTTTATCATCATTGTTAGATGATTTTATTTTATTACGATGGATTATATTTACAGCTCCTTCAGCTCCCATAACTGCAAGTTCTCCTGTAGGCCAGGAATAATTAATGTCTCCCTTTAAATTCTTACTGCTCATGACAATGTAAGCTCCGCCAAACGCTTTCCTTGTAATTATACTGATTTTTGGAACTGTTGCTTCAGCATAGGCATAAATCAATTTAGCCCCATGTCTTATAATTCCGTTATGTTCTTGAAGAGTGCCAGGCATAAATCCAGGAACATCTATGAACGTAATTATAGGGATATTAAACGCATCACAGAATCTCACAAATCTTGCAGCTTTTATTGATGCATTGATGTCTAATACCCCAGCTAATCTTGACGGTTGCTGTGCAACAATTCCAATTGATTTGCCTGCTAGTCTTGCAAACCCTACTATTATGTTTGTTGCATATTTTTCATGAACAGCCATGAAGTCATTGTTGTCTACCACTTCGTTTATTATTTCCAGCATGTCGTATGGTTGGTATGAATCGTCTGGTATTATAGATAAAAATTTATCGCATTTTCTGTCTGGGGGATCAAAATGTTTATTTTCTTGAGATGGTTCGTCCAAATTGTTTTGAGGTAAAAACTCGATTAATTTTCTTACTTGATTAAAGCAATCTGTTTCAGATTCGGCAGTAAAATGAGCAACTCCACTTTTTGATGCGTGTGTATCAGCACCTCCAAGTTCTTCATGGGATACTTTTTCACCTGTAACTGCTTTTATTACTTCTGGCCCGGTAATGTACATCTGTCCTATATTTGAAACCATGAATATGAAGTCGGTTAGTGCAGGAGAGTAAGTAGCACCTCCAGCAGCAGGACCCAATATAACGGAAATCTGTGGAATTACTCCTGACGCTCGAGTGTTTTTTAAAAATATAGAACTATAACCAGCGAGGCTGTTTACACCTTCTTGAATTCTAGCTCCTCCGGAATCAATTAGACCTATGACCGGAGCTCCGTTTTGCATTGCGAGGTCCATTATTTTACATATTTTATTAGCTACAGCTTGAGAGAGCGATCCTCCTAAAACTGTAAAGTCTTGAGCGTAGAGGAAAACTGTTTTGTTATTGATTTTGCCGTATCCAGTTATTACAGCTTCGCCTAAATATTTTTCTCCGGCAACATCAAATTCATTAGGCTGATTTATTATAAATCGGTCAGTTTCTTCAAAAGTACCAGGATCTATAAGTAGGTCTATTCTTTCTCTGGCGGTTAGTTTACCTCTTTCATGCTGAGATTTGATTTTGGCTTCACCGCCACTCAATCTTGCTTCAATTGATTTTTGCTTTAGTAAAGATATTTTTTGTTGTGTTTTACGTTTTGGCAATTGATTTGAAATCCTCAATATGGTTTGAAATAATAGTTTAAAGTTATCAAATTGATTTTTAAGTATCAAGAAAGATATAAATATAAACTGGGAAAAACATGGTGAGTTGAGGCAGTGAATGAATAATAGGCTAGATAATTCCAAAAAACAAAATACAGAAATTGATGGTAAAACATATACATGGGGGTTAAAAACTTATGTAATGGGGATTATAAATGTAACCAATGATTCTTTTTCGGGAGATGGTATAGGATACGATCCGGAAGTAGTCACCGAACAGGCCCTTAAATTTCAAGATGAAGGAGCCGACTTTATTGATGTTGGAGGTGAATCTACTAGGCCACCTGGCATATACAATGATGTAAAAAAAGTCACTGCCCAGGAAGAAATCAAAAGGATTGCCCCAGTGATTAAATTGATGTCTTCTAAATTGAATATACCTATAAGTATTGATACATATAAATCAGATGTTGCTCGTTGTGCTCTTGAATCAGGAGCAGCATTAATTAATGATATTTGGGGGTTAAAAAATGATAGCGGGATGATAGACGTGGTTGTGGATTATGAATGTCCAATAATAGTGATGCATAATCAGGAAAATAGCATTTATCATAATCTTATTAAGGATATTAAATTAAAACTTGGTCGTACTATTGAATTAGCGGTTATGAGAGGGATAAAAAAAGAAAATATTATTCTTGACCCTGGTATAGGCTTTGGGAAAACACCTGAACAGAATATTGATGTTATGAAACATTTAGATGAATTTGGAGATTTAGGACACCCTTTATTAATAGGTACTTCTAGGAAATCTTTCATTGGTCATGTTTTGGATGTTCCGATAAGAGATAGACTTGAAGGCACCGCCGCCACTGTAGCCTTGGCCATTAGATCTGGTGTCGATATTGTGCGTGTGCACGATGTTAAAGAAATGGCAAAAGTTTCAAAAATGGCTGATGCGATAATTAGATAATTGAGGTGGCAAATTTTTAATAAAGCATATATATCATTAGGTTCAAATATCAGTGATGGATTAGAAGTCCTACATAATGCTTATGATGAATTAAGCAGGATATCTAAAAACTCGGAAATTTCATCAATCTATTTGACTAAACCCGTGGGATTTGTTGAGCAACCGCAATTTACAAATGCGGTTTGTAAGCTTCATGTGGATTTTGATCCTTTCCAATTACTTAAACATTTAATGGGATTACAAAATAACTTAGGTAGAAACAATTCTTTTCCAAATGGTCCTAGAATATTAGATTTGGATTTAATATCGTATAGCGATTTGGTTATAGATACGCCATTATTGAAATTGCCTCATCCTAGAATGGAAAATCGCTTATTTGTAATAATACCGCTCATGGAATTAGACCCTGTTTGGGTTAATCCAGTATCTAAAAGGAGTATTTCTAATCTATTTGAAACAGCCTCCACTAAGGGAGATTCGTCTGAAATAACAAAGGTTTTTCTTAGGAAATAAGTTTTTATACTGGTTATTCTTTTTCTGGGGGTAGTAGATTTGGTATTGTGTTTTCAATTGCATAATCGTGGTTGCAAGATTTGCAATTTAGTGTTCCAGATAAGATTTCATCGCCTTCCATTTCTTTGATTGTAAGTGACAAGTTACTTTTGCATACTGGACACGCTAGTATGTCTATAAGGGATTCACGCATCGATTTTCCTTTTGAGGGTTACGAAATATTTATAGACCTAAGAATATCAGATAAAATGATTATTAATATACCAGTTATTGTTACAAACGTGTAATTTGTAAATGGCCTCAAAAATTTATTAGTTTCTTTGTGGGTTTTAAATATGATGGGGGCCTTCCCATTTGGTATCGCACCAATATTCCTTGGAATTATTACTGAAAGTATGAAAATTAATGAAGCACAAATTGGGATATTGGCATTTGCAGAAATGTTTGGTGTGGTATTTGTGAGTTTAATAGCACCGCTCTTTATAAGAAAAATTGATTGGCGTCTCCTTTCAATAATCAGTGC
>CAYPYC010000103.1:0-4784 GCA_964414905.1 uncultured Dehalococcoidia bacterium | reverse complement strand
AAAATTAATGCAGTGATTACAGAAATGTATGATCAAGCTTTTGAATCTGCTAAAAATATTGATTATTCTCTCCCGTTTGCAGGTGTGCCATTCCTATTAAAGGATTTTTTAGCGGAATATGCTGGTGTTCGTTTCACTGCAGCTAGTGAATTTCTTGGTGATTTTGTTTCAGTGGAAGATTCTGAACTAGTCAAGAGATTCAAAAGTGCTGGGTTTGTGATTATAGGAAAAACCAATACCCCTGAATTCGCCATTGGTGCTGTGGTTGAACCAAAACGTTTTGGCCCAACTCTAAATCCTTGGGATACTAACTTAACCACTGGAGGGTCGAGTGGAGGTGCTGGTGCAGCTGTTGCTTCTAGAATGGTTTCGATAGCCCATGGTAATGACGCTGGAGGTTCAATACGGATACCTGCATCGTGTTGTGGGGTTTTTGGATTAAAACCAACAAGGAGTAGGAATTCTTTGGCTCCAAAGTATGGAGATTTATTTAGTGGATTAGTTTCTGAACATGTCTTAACTAGGTCTGTGAGAGATAGTGCAGCTGTATTAGATATTACATCAGGATATGTTCAAGGAGACCCGTATTATATTGAAAGTGATTCGAAATCTTTCTTGGATTATGATTCTAAAGAAACAAAAAAATTAAAGATTGCTTTTAGTAAGAAAGACTTAATAACAGGCTCCGTGGACTCTGATATGGATGAAGCATTAGAAAAAACAATTAACTTATGTGAAGATTTAGGGCACGAGGTAATAGAAGGATTTCCAGTTTACGAAGCTGAAGAAGCGTGGTTGAGTTTCACTAAGGCTTTGTCGTGTGGTTTAACGTGGTCTATTGATGGATGGGCGAAAATTTTAAATAAAAAGCCTCAAGAAATGTTTTTTGAACCTCTAGTTTGGGATTTATATCAAAAAGGAAAAACAATATCCGCAAGTGAATATCTAGGGTGCATCGAATCATTGCAATTGGCCAGCAGAGATATAGCTGAATTTTATGAAAATCATGATGTTTTGATGACCACAACATTGGGCAGTAAGCCGATACCTAAGGGTTCACTAGAGTATTCGAGCGGTGATCCGTTTGAATTAAGGAAACGTCAGCTGGAATTTTCACCATTTACATATATTGCAAATTTTACCGGCCAACCTGCAATGTCAGTACCCCTAGTTTGGGATATAAACAACATTCCGATAGGAATTCATTTTATGGGAAGATTTGGTGATGAAAGATTATTGTTAACGCTTGCTAGTCAATTGGAAGGGGCATCCCCTTGGATTGACAAAATTCCTTGTGTAAAGTAGTTTCAAATATCCAATGGTTCGCTCATAAAAGGAGTTTGTTATGTTAAATAATGAGCAAATAGCTCACTTTGATACTTTCGGATTTGTTTTTATCAGAAATATGTTGTCTGAAACCGAAATTAATGAGCTTAGCTTATATTCGCAAGAAATATTTAATGACCACAAAAAAAATACAGGTGAAAACTACGCACAACTACAACCGTTTTTCGAGCTAAATTCAAAAATGGACAAGTTTGTGGTAGATAAACGGATATTTGATTCTGTTAATAGGTTACTAGGTGATGGTTTTTTGTGGATCGGTTCTGAAGGAAATATAACAACTAAATCTGAACACGGCTGGCATCCAGACAGAACGGGAACCGAAAACGAAGTTAATTACCGCAGGCTTAAAGTAATGTTTTATTTAGATCAAACTACAAAAGAAAAAGGATGTTTAAGAGTAATACCTGGTTCTCAAAATTATCAGATGCATACCGACATAAGAAATGGAACCGATGCGCCTCCTGATTCTGGAAAAGATGCTGATTACATATATGGAATTAAAGGAAGAGATTTTCCTGCATATTTTGTTGAATCAAATCCAGGTGATGTTTTGTTTTTTAATCAATGTCTTTGGCATTCAGTTTACAATGGATTTCCTGGCAGAAGATATCTTGCATTAAAGTTTACTGCCAAACCTGAAAATCGTGAACATATGGAATCGTTAAACAAATACTCAGCAAGTATGTTTACTCCCCATGAAAATTATTTAAACAGTAATGATTCACAAATTAGATCGATGGTTGACCCTATTCTGAAATTGTAATTAGTGATAAATCATCTAGAGGTTTTAAACAAAGTTACTGTGTCGCTAGGGAAACTTATTTCCCACTTGAATTTTTGGCTAATCCATTCCATTGTTGATTTACTATAAAAAACGATGTGAGTTGGATCGTGATTATAATACCAAGTTGAGAAATCATTACAAGTATCAAGCAGTGATGTCATTACAACAAGCACTCCTTTGGGCTTTAGTAGTTTTTGAAATAGGCTGAACTCTTTTAGAGGGTTTGAAAAGTGCTCTGCTGTCTCCGTACAAGTTATAAAATCATATTTGTAAGTCAGAACGGTTTTGTTGGGATCAAAAATCGGATCGAAATTTGCGGTTTTTAAACCATGTTCTTGTAACATTGGAGATATTGTGGGTCCTGGGCCAGAACCATAGTCTATTCCAACGGCTCCTTTATTAACTTGTTTAAGTAACGGAATTGTTGCTTTAGACAAAAATTTCCTGTATCTGGGGTCAGTCGGGTCGTTATTGTGTTCTTGGTAACGCTGTTTTTGACGAGTTTTGTTAAGGTGATACTTACTAGGAACAAAAATGCAATCGCAAATCTGGCATTTATAGTGATTACGTTCAAGTTTTTTAGTACGTTGTTCGAAAGCAATTGTAGCGTTTGGATTATTGCAAATTAGACAGACAGGCTCATCTGTCGAATTTGATTTTCCATTGTAGGACACCGTTAAGTAAGGGTATTTATTCTACGGAAATAGAGAGAAGTTTAACATTAGCTTGTGTTTCTACTACTTTAGGTACATCTCCACTAGATACCATTTGCCGGTCTTTAGTGTAATTGGTCCACGTTACTTTGGTTCCTGGTTGAATTGTAGTTTCGTCAGGGTCAAATGCGCCCTTACCTACAATCTCAATTTCCACGGTTCCGCTGAGTTCGGCATTTGAGTCAATAATAAGTTTGCCGGTGTTGCTTCTTTTCATGTGATTGTAATATTTTACTGTTTTCAAATCTAAGTCTTTTTCAACTACATATGTAAAAGTTTGATCTGTTATCATAGTTGGAGACCTGAATAGAGAGCCAGAAGAATTGATTCCCGTTGTTGCATCTCCTGTGTTTGAGAATGATATTCTTCCTCCAGGGACAAATTTCAAATCAAATATGCCAGATTTAGTTGCATCGAATTCTATTTTCCAATTACCACCTGGAGATATATTTGTTTTAGCATCTGGGTATTGGTCTATAAATGCGCTGCCTTCTTCATCGGTAGTGAAATTAAGGATAACATGATCCCCTGTTTTTACTTGTATTTGTGATTCTTGGTTGGTTATTTTTCTGGATTTAATATTTAATTCAAATTCTTTATCAGATGTTGAGCCACATGCTGTTAGCAATATTACGAATATGAGTACCAATATGAAATTTAACTTACTGATAAAGATTCTATTTATTAACATTAGGTTCACCTGTTCGTGTTTTAAGAATTCTAAACATAATTTTTTAGTGTATTGTTATTAAATCATTATTAGTATGGAATTCAAACCAATTTGTAAAATTATTTTGATTACATTCTTTTACTTTTTTTGGTTAATTTAATCCGTATAATGTATGCGCAAGTTGATGCCAAAACAATCAAGAAAATTAAAGACAAAATGCCAGGCAATGCAGAATATTGTTTTACAAATAGCTCAAAAACAGCATTATTTTGAGAATTTTGCTCATTTATCAGTACTTTAATTTTCCAAGTCCCTGTAACTTCAAATTTATGGTTGAATTCGTAAGCAGATGAATCAAAAGGTGATATATATGCTCTTTGTGGAGGGATCCAAACATCGTTGTTAGGAATTTTTAGAGATACATAGATATCGAGGTCAGATATTGGAGTGTTTGTATTCGAATCAATGATTTGTATAGAAAAATGTGTTTTGCCAATTTGGGGAGAAGGAGGAATTGTACCAAATTTTATGATGTATAAATCAATTTTTTGTGTTTGGTAATTTGTTATTCGGCCATTCGCTTCTGCTTTTATATTAGAGTGGTATACAAATAAAGCACAGCTTAATATCAAATAACTTGCAACTATGATTTTTGCCATTTGCGAAGGTTGTTATTATTATTTAAGGATATCTAATAAAGTTAATACGTTTATGAAATTAGTATACTTTAATAACAATAATAAATGTATTAAATTAGTTGATAATATTAGGCGTCGATTTATTATAGAAAAAATTATTTATTGGTAGTTAGGACATTAGATGATGAATGATTGGGCCCAAATAATTGTTAATGCGTTAAAAGAATCTAAAATTTCGTTTCTTAGCGGTGTTCCTGATTCGAGTTTGAGTAAAGTGATTAATTTGCTTGAGGACGATGATTATTTTACAGTAGTGCCAGCTACTAGAGAAGAAGAAGCGATCGGTATTGCAGCTGGTGCATATGTAAGCGGTGTTAGATCAGCAGTGTATATGCAATCAAGCGGAGTTGGTAACAGTGTTAATGCATTGGCTAGTTTATGTTTGCCAGCAAGAATCCCAAGACCAATGTTGATCAACCTAAGGGGAGAAGTTGGTGAATTTAACATTTCTCAAGTATTTATGGGGAGGTCAACTCCTAGGATTTTTGATGAGTTTAATATTGCAACTTATATTATCGATTCAGATTATAAGTTGAAAGAAAAATTAATTGGGGCTTTGAAATTATGTTATG
>CAYPYC010000102.1:0-4806 GCA_964414905.1 uncultured Dehalococcoidia bacterium | reverse complement strand
ATTGTGAAAAAGACCTTGCCTCGGAAATAATTGGAACTGCAAGAACCAATTGATTTTCGTTGTAAGTGGTACCTTCACCATCTACAACTTCACATACGGATTCGTGTCCTGGAAATCCCGGAGGCAAGGGGAATTCATCTACTCCCCATCCATAATACCCCACATGTAAATCACTGCCACAAATAGAAGATCGCAAAGTACGAACTAAAACTTCAGATTGTTTTTTACATGGCATATCTACTTCATAACAGCCAATTGACCCTTGTTGGGTAAAAATACCGCTTTTCATAAAAAACATCTCTCTTTAAATGAAATAAATATCCTAATAAAATTTATTAGGAGTTACGACAATTTCAAATACTATTATATACGTCAGTTAACATTAATCAGTCCGTTATTAACTTGTAATCTGCTGATTGATCTTAAGAATTCCTCAGGCACTTGGGCTGTATCGGAGGTAGTTAAAATTATCTGCTCATAATCTATTATTTTTGACATTACAAAAAGTTTCCTTTCCTTATCAAGCTCTGCCAAAACATCATCTAACAAAATGATTGGTTGTTCTTTAATCGTATTTTCTATATATTCAGCCTGAGCTAATTTAAAAGATAATGCTATAGATCTTGCTTGTCCTCGAGAAGCAAATAAAGCTGCCTGATTTTCATTCATTATTATATCTATATCATCTCTGTGAGGACCCACCATGGTAAATCCTTGTGACACCTCCTGCAAATAATGTTCTTTCAATCTCTGAAAAAATGTAGATTTTATTTCATCTAATGAACCATAACTTTGTACTTTATTATTTGGGCTATAATTAATGGAAATCTGTTCTTGATTTTTCAATATAGATTTGAAAATTCGGTTTATCAAAGTGTTCATAAGATTAATTACTTCATACCTTTTCTGTATCAAATATGAACCATGTTCTACAAGTTGATTATCCCAAAATACAATCTCGGCTTGTTGAGCATTGCCATGCCTCAAAGATTTAAGTAGTTTGTTTCTATTGGCTAAAACATTATTGTAAGCCTGAAGCAACTTAAAATAGTTTGAATCAGTCTGAGAAACACATATGTCAATGAATTTACGCCTTGTAGAGGGAGCACCATAAACAAGTTTCATGTCTTCCGCGTCGAATAAAACCACATTCACTTTTCCTATAAATTGTGAAAGTTGGTGGTTTACACCATTAATCGTTAATGTTTTCTTATAATTCTGGGAAGGTTTATATCTTTCATTTGATTTATTTTCAACTTTAGAAACACTATCCGAGTGAATCAAAACCTTAACACCAATATCTCTATCTGCTTTTTTAATATTTCCATCTATTGCTGCAAATTTAGGACCTTCATTTATATCCCAGTTGATACATTCTCTATCTAATCGTGATCTATGAGGCTTGGCTATAGCCAACATATATAATGATTCTAATAAATTACTTTTACCTGCCCCATTGTGGCCTTCAATTAATATTGGACCTTTATTTAAATCTAAATTTAAGCTTGTATAATTTCTAAAGTTTTTCAGTTTTATATTTGAAATATAAATGATTCCCCCTGTTCAAAATTTATATATAAGCCTGAAATTACATTCTAGAACAATTAATTTAAAACCATTTCCTTAAATTCTATTTCGTCAATAATTGTTATCTCTTTCAACTCCGCATCTTTTAATTTACTGCCAGGGTCTTCTCCACATAATAAATAATCTGTCTTCTCAGTAACACGATTTGAAATGGAACCCCCTCTTACTGTTATGTATTTAACAGCTTCTGATCGAGTAAAGTGTACTAATTTACCAGTTATCACGAAATTAATACCAGTGAAAGGCCCATCACCAATTTGTGAAAAGCCATTCCCGATACCTGCCCCTAATTCATTCAATGCATTAACTGTTCCCAAATTCGATTCGTTGGCAAAATAATCAATAATACTTTGAGCTATTTTGTCCCCTATTGAAGGTAAGCTAAGTAATTCATCGTAAGTAGCTTTGACTAAATTGTCCATATATGTGAAATGTTTAGATAAAATAGTTGCAGACTCTATCCCTAAATATGGAATGCCTAAAGCTACCAAAAAATTACTGAACGGCCTAGTTTTACTGTCATCTATTGCTTTAACCAAATTTCCAGCTTTTTTTTCGCCCATACCATCTAGATCAGTCAACTTTTCAATTTTTAATTGGAAAATATCCGGTAATTTATTTATTAAATTATTTTCAATTAATGTTCCAACTATTCTTGGCCCCATCCCCTGTATATCCATCGCTACTTTACTAACAAAATGCTCAATAGACCTCTCTAAACGAGCAGGACATGAAACATTCAGGCAAATTACAGTTGATTCACCTTCTAATCTAACTACTTCGTATAAACAACTTGGACAAACATTTGGGAATTTAAAAAGAATTTCACTACCATCTCTTTCTTTATCTACTGAATCGACAACTTTTGGTATAACATCTCCAGCTCTCTCAACAATAACTTGATCTCCTATTCTTAAATCTTTAGTCTTTATGTAATCTTCATTGTGTAAAGTAGCACGTTTAACAATCACACCATTTACATCAACAGGAAGCAGAATAGCATAAGGATTTAAAGACCCTGTCCTACCTACATTAATACCAATATCAAGCAATTTCGTTTTAAATTTACGGGCAGGAAACTTAAATGAGATAGCCCATTTTGGTTCTCGCGATATACTACCCAGCAAATTTTGCATTTTTAGATTATCAACTTTTAATACTATCCCGTCACAATCATAATCAAGCTTATGTTTTTCTTCTCCCCAATATTCACAATATTCAATAATCGAATCCAAATCCCGGACTAATTTATTGTGGGGATTTATTTTAAAACCCAACTGTTTTAAATACTGCAATTGCTCCCATTGGGTTTCCATTAGGTCAATACCTTCTGTATAACCTATTCCATACATAAATATATCCAATTCTCTTTCTGCCGCAATTTTAGCATCTAATTGCCTAAGAGAACCTGCTGCTGTATTTCGAGGATTGGAAAAAGGTTCGGCCCCTTCGGAAACACGTTTGATATTAAGCTTCTTTAACTTAGACACCGGCATATATATTTCACCCCTAACTTCTAAAACAGATGGCTTACCAAACAAATGCAAAGGAACACTCTTAACAGTTTTAACATTGTGAGTAACATCCTCACCGATAATACCATTACCCCTTGTAGCACCAGTCTCTAATATACCTTTCAAATAGGTTACTGCCACAGCCAATCCATCGTATTTCAATTCACAAACCACATCAAATTGTTCGGTGTTCAATGCTTCGGCGGTTTTTTTATACCAGGCAGCCAATTGATCACTGTCAAAAACATTCCCTAAACTTAATAAAGGGATTTTGTGTTCAACTTGTTTGAAAACTTCTAATGGAGATTCACCAACCCTTTGCGTTGGTGAATCTATTGATATTAATTCAGGATTGCGGTCTTCCAACAATTTTAGTTCAGCAAATAACTTATCGTATTCATAATCACTTATTATGGATTTATTTAAAGCATAATAATAATAATTATTTTGATTGATTTCATCTTTGAGAATCTCTATGCGCTCGCTAAGTTCATGGTCTTTCATTAAAAATCAACACCTGTATAAATTCACATGTTTACATTATATCCAACTTGGACATTATATGAAAAACGGCCTCAGATTATATGTGGACTCTGTATAATACTATCGATATACTTAAAGTACCAATTATAGTCAGTAAATTTAAATTAGCATTTTAGTATGCCCATTTCTCAAAACTACAAAGAATTCATTTCGAATTACTCTGCATTGCAGTCAATAGGACAAACGCCGCTTATAAAACTTGCCCTCCCAATTGATGATATTAATTCTTATTTATACGCAAAACAAGAACAACTTAATCCTGGAGGATCAATAAAGGACAGACCAATTTCGAGGCTAATAATCGAGGCTATTTTATCTGGGAAATTAACTAAGAACAAGATGATTCTGGACGCAACATCTGGGAACGCAGGAATAGCTTATGCGATGGTAGGATCTATCTTAGGATACAAAGTAAAATTAGTTATGCCTTCGAACGCAAGTGAAGAAAGGAAAAAGCGGATACAAGCGCACGGGGCAGAAATAGTACTAACAGATGCAATGTTGGGATATGATGAATCTTTACGTGAGGTAAAAAGAATTTATGAATCGGATCCAGAATCCTATTATTATGCTGACCAATATTCAAATAATTCAAATCCAATTGCACATTACGAAACAACCGGCTTTGAGATAATAAAACAGTTGCCCGAAATAACTCACTTTGTAGCAGGAGTCGGCACTGGAGGTACAATTACAGGAATTGGAAAACGCCTAAAAGAACATAACCCAAACATTGAGATTATAGGAATTAGCTTCGACGAATGGCCCGGTATTGAAGGACTTAAACCATTAGGACCTAATCACATAACACCCCAAATACTAGATGAATCAATAATAGACCAAACCATCCATGTAGATATTGATGAAAGCTTGAAAATGTCAAAATTGATGGCCAAGTCAGGATATTTTGTAGGGCAATCTTCGGGTGCTTATGTTCTAGGAGCGAAAATCGCCGCAACCAAAACTTCCAAAGGACATATAGTAACAATATTTAATGATATTGGTGAACGATATTTCAGCACTTCCATATGGGGATAGAAATACCGAATTTAAACGTCTAGATTTTCAACATCCAATGCATGAGTTTGTATAAAATTCCTTCTAGGCTCCACTACATCTCCCATCAACAATGAAAATGTTTGATCCGCATCAACAGCATCGC
>CAYPYC010000101.1:0-4878 GCA_964414905.1 uncultured Dehalococcoidia bacterium | reverse complement strand
AGATACTAGGGTATGCAGCAACAGCCGATGCCTATCATATTACACAACCAGCTCCAGAGGGAGAAGGAGGAGCCAGGGCAATGACTCTTTCATTGGAGCAAGCTGGTTTATCATACAAACGGATTGATTACATCAATGCTCATGGGACTAGCACCAAATTGAATGATAAATATGAAACTATGGCTATGAAATCTGTTTTTAAAGACGAAGCTTACAATATTCCAATAAGCTCCACCAAGTCTATGACTGGTCATTTATTGGGAGCCAGCGGGTCTCTAGAAGCTGGAATTACCGCTTTATCTATCAAAAATAGCACAATACCTCCGACTATAAATTTAGTCGAGCCGGACCCTGAATGTGATTTGGATTATACTCCTAATCTAGCTAGAAGGGGTGAAATAAAATATGCTATGAGCAACTCATTTGGGTTTGGTGGACACAACGCTTCGTTGGTATTTTCTAAATTTGGTGAATAAAAAATAACGCTATTTACGTCTACGTTCTGCTCTTGTACCTTTGCCTATTTGTAATTCTTGCGCGATTGGTTTTATACGTTCTATTAGCCTCGCCTTAATTACTAGTAATGGGATTGTTATTGCTAAAATAAGCAGTGATATGAAGTGTGCTTCCTGCATGCCATATGTCCAAACTAAATCGATTCTTTGGAAGCTTATAATAAATCTGCCTACAGCATAAAGAGCTAAGTATAATGCAAAAAGCATTCCTGCTGGCTTTAGTCTACCTCTAAGGGTCCATATTATTGACAATGCGACCATGTTCCAGACTATTTCATATAGTATTACTGGTTGAACCGAAGTATAGTAGCCATCTGCACAATATCTTGCCATTGTACCAGGGTGAATCCACGTAAATCCTAGGAACATATCTGTAGCTCTTGCACAATGTTCGCCATTAACTATATCCCCTATTCTACCTATAGTTTGAGTTAATATCATTGCTGGTGCCGCAATATCTGCAAGTGGACCAACTGGATGTTTTTTAATTAGCGCATAGACAGCTCCACCTATAAATCCGCCTAATATACCCCCCCATAGCCCTATTCCTCCATTCCAAATATAAAGAACCTGAATTGGTTGAGAAGAATATATCAACGCCCAGTTATCTATAACGTGGACTACACGAGCACCTATTATCCCACCCAATATTCCCCATGTGGCAGTTGAATAAACTATTTCGGGGTCAATTGTAGTTCTAGATTTAGCATCGGCAATAGTTATAGTGGCCCAACGACCTGAAAGTATAACGGCCATAATCACACCTACAAATGTGAAAAACCCATGCCAGGATAATATGAATGAACCAATCACAAAAGCATTGGGGTTGATGTCAATAGTAATCATAATTATTTGTTATTCCTTTGTTACTAGCACCGCAATAAATATAAAATTCTTCATTTGGATATTGAATAAATCATATATAGCCAAGTTGTTTAATGTTACAATATCTGTATCTACAAGCCAATAATGTTCATGACATGAATAAAAGTGTAATTGAAAAATTTCTTCAATACCTGTTAATAGAGAGACGTTTTCCGGGAAATACTGTTGTTGCTTACAGAAATGATTTGATGCAACTACAGGAATTTTACAATGCTGAAAATGGCAGGCTAGCAGATGATTGGTGGAAAAGATTAAATCCCAAAAAAATAGAGATGTATAAATCGCATCTTAGAAAAAAAGAATATCTAAATTCGACAATAAATAGAAAAATTTCTTCAATGAAGTCTTTTCTTAATTTTTTAAACGATGAAGATTTAATTAAAATCAATCCTGCCGAAAACACAGAATTGGATAGATTTATAACCAAGAGAGCCCCTGAATATTTGACTTTGGAAGAGGTGGAGAAAATACTAAATGTATGCTCGGGTGACGATCTCATACAAATACGAGATAAAGCTATGGTTGGTTTGTTATATAGTAGCGGGTTACGTGTTTCAGAACTTGTTTCATTAGATATAATTAACATTAGCGATAAGGATGGATGGATTAGAGTTGATGGTAAAGGATCCAAACAAAGATTTGTGCCAGTGTACCAAGAAGCTTGGGAAAACTTGAAATTATATTTATCTAAATCAAGACCGTCTCTTAAAAATAAATATACAGGTGATAGTTTATTTGTTAACGCAAGAGGTAAAAGAATGACCAGACAGGGTTTTTGGGGTGTGCTAAAAGAATTAACTGATAAAGCAGATATAAGAAAATCAGTAAGTCCTCATATGTTGCGTCATACTTTTGCCACTCACCTTTTGCAGGGAGGTGCGAATTTGATGACAGTGAAAGAACTTTTAGGTCACAGCAACATAAACACAACTCAAATTTATACTCACTTAGCCAGCAAAAATGTCCGTGATAGTTTTTATAAAACTGCAAAAGGCCCTGGCAGGTAAAAGATTTCAATAAGGAGAATGCAGAATGGCAAACAAAGGGAAGAAAGCGGTATCTAGACAAACAAAGCAAGGAAAAAGGGCGCGAACAAAATCCACAACTGAAATATCAAGGTCATTTTCAAAAAAGGATTCTAATATCTCGACACAGACATCAACCTCAGATGAAAATCAAATAGAAGATAATGCGTCTACAGCATCAATTAAAATTTCCAACTCCAAGGCAGTATCAGCGAATTCAGCAGCAGCTTCATTGAATCCAAATCTTAACAGCGAGCTTATAAGGATATTTGCTACTACTGGGGTAATTATTGTTATTCTTATAGGGTTGAGTTTTATCATCTAATTGCTAGGTGTTAAGATTAATCCCGTTATAGGTTCTTAGTGAACTTTATTTAAATCTTCATAGGTATAAATTCATTGCATAAATGAAAAACGATTTAAAAAGAATTTATGTGAATGCTCCGAAAAAGCCAGGCGTTTACATAATGAAAGATGAGAAATCTAAAATTCTTTATGTGGGTAAATCTATAAATCTAAATGCTAGGCTTGCTTCATATTTTTCTAGAGAACAAAAACATGATCCCAAAACTCTAGCGCTTTTAAAGAAGGTAGAAGGGTTAGAATATATTTTAACTGACACAGAACAAGAAGCTATTTTATTGGAATGCCAGTTAATAAAGAAGCATAAGCCATGGTATAACGTTAGGTTAAAAGATGATAAGAATTATCCGTATATAAAGATTGATATTAGTGAGCCCTACCCATTAGTTTATATAACTAGAAAAATCATTAATGATGGTGCAGCTTATTACGGTCCTTACGCTAATGCAGCAAGCGTCAGAAAGACTTTGAATTTACTCAAGCGTTTATTCCCTTATAGGTCATGTACCAAAAAAATTACTGGTACAGATGAAAGGCCCTGTCTAGATTTTCATATAAATAGATGTATCGCTCCTTGTACGGGAGCTGCCTCTAAACTTGAATATTCGTCAGTTATTAATCAGGTAAAGATGTTTTTAGATGGAAAAAGAGAAAAGGTATTACTTTCATTGTCCAAGAACATGATTTCAGCAGCATCAACGTTGGAATTTGAAAAAGCAGCAAAATTACGTGACCAAATACATGCAATAACTCAGCTTAACGAAGAACAAAAGATACTACATTCTTCCAGCAATGACATAGATTTTATATCTATAGCTAGTTCAGAACGAGAGTCGTGGGCTGAAGTGTTTTTTGTTCGTAACGGCAATATAACCGGAAGAAATGGTTATGTAGTAGATGGTACTTATTTGACTGCCAAATCAGAAATTGTAAAGGCTTTTATAGAACAATATTATTCAGCTTCAGATAAAGCTCCTAAAAATATAATGATAGAAGAATCACCTGATGCGAAACGAGAATTGGAAATTTGGTTGTCTGGTAAGTTTAGTAAATCGATTAAGATTGGAGTTCCGCAAAAAGGCACTAGGAAAAAAATCATGGATTTAGTAGCTAAAAATGCTTCAAAAGGATTAGATGATTTGACCATTAGTTTGATTAATCTTAATAGAGAGCATTTAACCCTCAAAGATTTACAAGAGCATTTAGAGTTGCCTCGGATACCAAATAGAATCGAATGCTACGATATTTCTAATATAAGTGGCACAAACCCAGTTGGCAGTATGGTCGTTTTCAATGGGGGGAAGGCGATAAAGTCTGAATACAGGAAATTTGCAATAAAAGGTGTTGACCAAATAGATGATTATATGATGATGAAAGAAGTTTTGTTCAGGAGATTTTCAAACTATAAGGCATCAAAGGAGAGAGGAACATCATCCAAGTGGTCTCAATGTCCGGATCTGGTATTAATAGATGGAGGGAAAGGTCACCTTGCTGTTGCAGTACAAGTAATGCTTGAGTTAGGTATAAATGATATTCCACTATCTTCTTTAGCAAAGCAAAATGAAGAGATTTATACTCCTCAAATAAAAGGTCCTATTATTTTACCTCGATCCTCTGAGGCTCTATATCTAGTTCAGCGTATTAGAGATGAGGCTCATAGGTTTGCTATTACCTTCCATAGGAATAAAAGGTCGAAATCCATGATTTCTTCTAGACTTGATTCAATAGTTGGGGTTGGCCCCAAGAAAAAGAAACAACTTATTACCAAATTTGGGTCATTAAAAAGTATTTCAGAAGCCGATGTTATAGATTTAACTACTGTACCCGGTATAAGTAAAGAACTCGCTATAATAATTAAACAGTCAATTTAGTATTAAAAACTATTCTTTTTCGCTTTTGTTATTATCAATAAATGGTTTGAGCAAATTTGTAAATTCCATTGGGAAGATATATTTTGTTGAATCTCCCTGCCCTATTGACTTCAACGTCTCAAAATATTGCAGACTCATTGTATTAGCGCTTATATCTTTGGCTATGCTCTGAATTTTTTCGAGTGCTAGTCTAAAACCGTCGGCTCTAAGAACTGCTGC
>CAYPYC010000100.1:0-4893 GCA_964414905.1 uncultured Dehalococcoidia bacterium | reverse complement strand
TGGCAGATGAGACCGTTGAAACCGAACCAAGTACAGACGAATTGGCAGATGAGACAACTAAACAATAAAAATTACAAGATGATTTCAAACGAAATATATTTGATATATTTTCCTAACCCAATAATGGAGGTCCTTTACACATGATAGGTTCTATCGAAGAAAAAGAGACTGGCTTTGATGCCATACGTATATCGTTAGCTTCTCCTGAACAAATTGAAAGATGGTCATATGGAGAAGTCAGTAAAGCGGAAACAATAAATTATAGAACCCTTAGACCAGAAAAAGACGGTCTTTTTTGTGAAAAGATTTTTGGCCCTACTAAAGACTGGGAATGTTATTGCGGCAAATATAAAAAAATCCGATTTAAAGGTGTTATTTGTGATAGATGTGGAGTTGAAATAGCTAGAGCTAAAGTCAGGCGAGAAAGAATGGGACATATTGGATTAGCTGCTCCTGTAATCCACTTATGGTTTTCAAAAAGTACACCAAGCAGATTAGGTTTATTATTAGATATTTCTCCAAGAAATTTGGATAGAGTTATTTATTTTGCCCAATATTTAATAACTTCTATTGACCAGGATGCGAAAAATATTCGATTAGCTGAACTTGAAAGTGAAAAAGAATTAACAATAGCTAATTTAGATAAAATATTTGAGGAAAAACAATCCTCCCAACCAATCCAATCAGAAACGAACGATTCATTAAATGAAGAAAATGCTGAAATTTCTTTAGATGAGTTAGTTACATCTCATGAACTTAGAAAGTCTCAATTAGCAACTGAATATGATAGCCAAATAAAACATTTATCTACACTTCAAGTGGGTGAACTACTAACCGAAACAAAACTTAGAGAATTAAAATCCGCTTTTGGGGCATTATTTAATGCCTCTATGGGTGCAGAAGCGATACTCCAAATATTAGAAAATGTAGATTTAGAACAATTGAAAAATGAACTACAGGAAGAAATGAGGACAACCTCAGGTCAAAGAAGGCGTAAATCAATAAAAAGACTTAGAGTAGTAGAAGCATTCCGAAAAAGTGGTAATAAACCAGAATGGATGGTCTTAAAAACTCTTCCTGTATTACCGCCTGAATTAAGACCCATGGTTCAATTAGACGGGGGGCGATTTGCTACAAGTGATTTAAATGATTTGTACCGAAGAGTTATAAATAGAAACAATAGATTAAAAAGATTAATAGACCTGCAGGCACCAGAAATCATAATAAGAAATGAAAAAAGAATGTTGCAAGAAGCAGTTGATGCTCTTATAGATAATGGGAAAAGAGGTAGGTCTATTTCTGGAACTCATAATCATAAATTGAAATCATTGTCTGATTTGCTACGTGGGAAACAAGGCAGATTTAGACAAAACCTGTTAGGGAAACGAGTCGACTATAGCGGCAGATCAGTGATAGCTGTAGGTCCCAGTTTAAAACTTGACGAGTGCGGTTTACCGAGAAAAATGGCATTAGAATTATTTAAACCATTTGTGATGAACAGTTTGGTTATGAACGGATATGCCCACAACATTAAAAGTGCGAAAAGATTAGCTGAAAAAGGAACCCCAGAAGTATGGGATATATTAGAAGGAATCATTGCACATAGGCCCGTTCTATTAAATAGAGCACCAACACTACATAGGCTAGGAATACAAGCCTTTAAGCCAATACTTGTAGATGGTGGAGCAATAAGAGTTCATCCGTTAGTTTGTACTGCTTTTAATGCTGATTTTGACGGAGATCAAATGGCTGTACACGTACCTTTATCAGATGGAGCAGTGATGGAAGCTAATCAGGTTATGATGAGTTCTCAAAACATGCTATCTCCAAGTTCAGGCCAACCAATAGTTACGCCAACTTTGGATATTGTACTTGGATGTTATTACCTAACATTAAAAGATCCCTATCACAATGGTAGCGAAATTAAAACCTTTGCAACTTTTGATGATGCTCTTCTAGCTCATTCTTTAAACGTCATCACTATTCAAACCCCTATATATATACATAAATCAAATGTTGAAAATAACGGGGAGAGCCCGTTTGAAACTACTGCGGGAAGAATCATATTCAACAACGCATTACCAGATGAACTAGAATTCGTAAACGAAAATGTTAATAAAGCCCTTCTTGGTGAAATCACCTCTGATTCTTATAACAAACTCGGGAATGAGAAGACATCTATAATGTTAGACGCGATTAAAGAACTTGGTTTTGAATATGCTTCTAAATCAGGTACTACTATAGGAATTGATGATGTATCTGTAGCCCCTGCTAAAAACGAAATTATAAACGAAGCTGACAATCGTATCACAGCCCTAGATGAACAGTATGATAGTGGACTGATAACTGATAGCGAAAAGTATACCCATACAGTGAATGTATGGTCCGATGCAGATAAAAAGATAGAGTTAAATATCGAAGACAATTTCACAGATTACGGCAGTATTTACTTGATGGCTATATCTGGTGCTAAAGGCAACCTATCGCAAATAAAACAGATGGCAGGGATGCGTGGTTTGATGTCCGATCCAAAAGGTAGGATTATTGAAAGACCAATTAAGTCAAATTTCAGAGAAGGTCTGAGTGTACTGGAATATTTCATATCAACTCATGGAGCGCGAAAAGGATTAGCCGATACAGCCTTAAGAACAGCAGATAGCGGTTATTTAACTAGAAGATTAATTGATGTAGCCCAAGAATTAACGGTAGTAGTTGACGACTGTGGAACATCTAATTTCCTATTTGTATCAAAAGAACAGGAAGATGAACTATTGCCAAGCTTCTCTGAAAGAGTTAAATCCAGAACTCTAGCGTCTCCTGTCGCAGATGCAAAAACAGGAGAATTGATTATAGATTCCGATATTGAAATTGGAGATGAAGAAATTAGTGTTCTAGAAAATACCAAGATAGATGGTGTATATATAAGATCACCGCTAACATGCGCATGTGAACGTGGTCTTTGTAAAAAATGTTACGGAAGATCCTTGACTAATTTAGGTCCTACTATCCTTGGGGAAGCAGTGGGTATTATAGCAGCACAAAGTATTGGAGAACCTGGCACCCAATTAACTATGAGAACTTTCCACACAGGAGGAGTAGCCAGCGCTGCAGACATAACATCTGGTCTACCAAGAGTAGAAGAATTATTTGAAGCAAGATCTCCAAAAGGTGAAGCTATACTTACAGAAATTGATGGTACTGCAGAAATTATAGATAACGAGGGAGAATTAACAATAATTGTAAAAAGCTCCGAGGAATACACCGACTCTTACCCTATACCTGATAATTACACTATGTTGGTAAAAAACAACAAAAATATAACTGCCAATACACCAATAGCTAAACCTAAAGGTAGGCAGCCAAAAGACCTTGAACTTCAAAAACCATTAATTGTTTCCAGGGTTAACGGTAAAGCAGAAATCGATGGCCAGAATGTCACAGTTAGTTGGGAAGAAGAGACCAGTAAAGCTTATTTTATACCAGCAACTTCAAATATATTAGTAAAAGAAGGGGAATCGGTAATCGCAGGTCAGGCTTTAACGTCAGGACCTAAAAACCCTCAACAAATTCTTGCAATACAAGGAAAAGAAGCTGTTGAAAGTTATCTGATTGAAGAAGTCCAAAAGGTCTATAGATCCCAAGGAGTAGCAATACACAATAAACATATTGAGGTTATTGTCTCGCAAATGTTGAGAAAAGTAAGGGTTGATTCAACTGGAGATACTGATTTACTCCCGGGAGAACTATTAGAAAAATTAAACTATGAACAGGTTAATTCAGGAATGTTAGCGGAAGGAGGAGAGCCAGCAACTGCTAGCCCTGTCCTTTTGGGCATAACAAGAGCATCTCTTAACATGGAGAGCTTTTTAGCATCTGCCTCATTCCAAGAAACAACAAGAGTTTTGACCGAGGCTTCTGTGAATGCTCAAGTCGATCACCTTAGAGGCCTTAAAGAAAATGTTATAATCGGCAGGTTAATACCAGCTAGGATAGACGGTTCAGAAGAAGGCAGAAGAAGGCTGGGATTGCCTGAACAAAACTCTCTAGACGAATCGCCTATATCACTATTAGAAGAAGAAGAAAATCAGGTTACTGAGGAAGAGTTGACCTAATTTTTAACTAACTTAGATTTAGATTAAATTCAACTCTACATCCAATTATAGGGCGGTTAGCTCAGTGGTTTAGAGCGCTGCGTTGACATCGCAGAGGTCACAAGTTCGACCCTTGTACCGCCCACCATTGATTTATAGATATAAATTAAGGTGTTTGGTGGTACTTTCATTATCATTCAAACATTGGTGAAAAGTGGTTTTTTAAGATTTTTTTTACGATTATCTATCTGGCTACCGATAAACAACCCCCTCTAAATCAGGTAACTAAAACTAGTGTTACACAACGTTGGGCTTTGCTGCCAAATATGACATTTAGGCTCGTTTTTCAGAAATTTCCATTTGCTATTAAAATTGCAATTAACAAGTGCTTTCTTATCTTATAAATTACCTTATACTAGACCAGCAATAATGATTTTATTAAGAGGTAAATTATGACGGACAAAATGGTTAATGGAATATTGTTTATAATAGCTGGTCTAGGTTCAATGGTTGCTTATATTGCTCTAGGCGAAACAGGACTTCTAGATACGGGACATACAGAAAAATTTGCAGCTTATGCATTACTTACTCTCCCAATAGCTTTTATGATGACAAATAATGTTGCAAGAAATACTTACAGTTCCGCTGGGTTATTAATAATAGTTGTTGGTTTGACTATAGGACTTGTTTCAGATGCTATAAATAGTACTGAATTAGGTGGTGATTCTGACATATTTGGAGAAGCGATTGCGTGGACAGGATGGTCTATTATGTATCTTGGAATATCCATAACTGGAATAGG
>CAYPYC010000099.1:0-4903 GCA_964414905.1 uncultured Dehalococcoidia bacterium | reverse complement strand
CTGCAGATTTAAATACATCGGTTGATATTTCGCTCCTTCAGTACCAACAACCGGCCCAAAGTTTACAAAACCCAATTTGTGATACATACGTTGTTCTCCAATATTGCCTGATATTATCGCAATTTTATAATTTTTGTTCAAACAATGTTTCCCAAGAACAGTTAATAACCCACTAATTACCCTTCCTTTACGATATTCTTTTGCTATACACAGTAAGCGTATTTCACAAATGCGCTCATTTACAGGTAAATATTCACCTAATTCCCCGATTTTATTATCTAAAGAAAAAGGAGGATCAGCATTAACTGAAACCATGCCTACAAGAACATCACCATTTAAACACATGAAATATAGATTTTTTTCATGAAAAGCATCCACAAGCATTCCTTGTTCATTAGAAGTATGCTGTGGGATTTCTTCGACAAATGTCTGATAGTTTAGCCTATGTATTTTAAGGAAATCCTCTTTTGACGTGGCTAATTTGAATTCAAATTGATTATGTTTATTTTTGTTACTCATGTGCAACAATTATTTCAAAACTTTAAAGGTACTATTTAAAAAAGAAGCTATATTGTTTCTATGTGCAAATATCACAAATGCAGCCATAATCATAAAAGTAATGACTTCTTCAATAGAATATCCAAGTACCCAAACGAAAATTGGACCGAAGAATACTGAAATTATCAAACCTGCATTGCTCTTACTAATCAACAGATAAAACAATCCTGCAATAACAGCACATCCCAAAACTATAATATAGTTGAATCCTAAAGCTACACCCATTACAGTAGCTAAACCTTTTCCTCCCTTAAATGACAGCTGCACTGGCCATACATGTCCTATAATAACAACCACCATTGAGACCGATTTCACCCATATGTCAAAATCAAAATAATTCACAAATATCACGACTATAAATCCTTTCAAACCGTCCAATAACAGAACTGCTATAAACCATAAAAACCCAAATTGCCTACCTATATTGCTACTCCCTGGATTTCCACTGCCTATTCCACGTATATCTTTTTTATGAACTATAGACGACAAATAATACGCAAAGCAGATACATCCAAGCAGATAACTAATTACAATAACTGCCAATTTAGTAGATATTGAAAGGATTTCTTGCATCAATGAGGATTATAATATCCTATGATAATCATAACAATTCAAATCCGACATATAATTCTCTTTAGTCAAATCGATTATCAGTGATTTTCAATCAAAGGAAATTCAACATAAAATGTCCGATTATTTACCATGGATACAATTGATAATTGCTGCTTCGGTTATCTTGTTCACATCAAAATATTTAGCAAAATCTGCAGATAATATTGCTACGAAAACAGGATTAGGCAGATCCTTTATTGGGGTAGTTTTGTTAGCGACAGCTACTTCACTACCCGAGCTAGGCACAGGTATAAACGCGGTATCACGACTAGATGCCCCCGATTTAGCTGCAGGAGATGTTTTTGGAAGTAATATATTTAATTTGCTCATCGTTGTAGTATTGGATGCGTATTGGAGAAATAGGTCATTTCTAGGATCAGTTGCCAAAAATACTTGGATAACCGCATCACTTAGCATTTCAATTATCGTCTTAGCTTTAATAGCTTTGTGGAATCCTGGCAACTTTTCTCTAAATATAGGAAATGTTGGTTTGTTGTCATATTTGATTATTCTATTTTTTGTTATTTCGATGTTTATCATCTATAAACAAGATAAACATCAAATGTCACACTCTCCTGAAAAAACTAATGATATATCCCAAACTACTACTCTAAAAAAAAGCTTCATGATCTATTTCGCTAGCGCCACTTTAATTATCATTAGTTCTATCTTTCTATCAGGAGCAGGCGAAGATATTGCGCACATTATGAACTGGGGAGAAAGTTTCGTTGGCACCCAATTGCTTGCTCTAAGCACATCACTTCCTGAATTGGCTACATGTATAGCAGCTGTGAGGTTAAAAGCTCCCGAATTAGCTATAACTAACTTGCTTGGGAGCAATTTATTTAATACGGGGATAGTTTTATTTGCTGATGATCTATTTTATAGTAATGGACCAATTTGGAATCATCTTTCAAGCGCCCATATTTTTAACTGTGCTATTGCAATATTGATGACTTTAGTCATAATTGCAGTTATATTAATAAAACCTCGAAATAAAACATTCAAATTCATAAGCATAGAATCCGTTATTCTAACCTCTTGTTATTTAATCGCAACGATTTATACTTTCCAAAACCCATAACTATATTGACCTTTAATCGACCCCTACGCTACAAGTTTATTTAGAAAAAATTTATGAAAAAAATAAACAAATGTATCGAGCTAATAGAAACCAACTAGGTAATTTTTTCTCTTCGATTAGACGTAGATGTCCTTAGAAGAGAAATGGGACGAACTATACCTTGGTAAAATCTGCCAACAATTTATGGCAATCAAATCACCAATCAACTATGCCGATTAATTACATAACCCACCAATTCTACCAAGGATTCTTTATATCGATTAGATTCCAATATATTCAACGCTCCTAATGCTTTGTCAGAGTAATCTCGGGCTATTTGATAGCATTCTTCAAGAACATCTTTATCTTGGACAAATTCCATGCATTCATCCAATAAACTTTGGCTATATCCGTTAGTAAACATATGGGATATAGGATTTTCACCTTCACTCTTATTTATTGCTAATAGAGAAGGCAATGTAATGATGCCGTGTGTTAAATCCTGTCCTATTGGTTTACCAGTCTGAAGTTGAGAACCATCAACGTCCAATATGTCATCAATGATTTGGAACGCTATTCCTAAATTTCTACCAAAGTATTTAAATACATTAATTAATTCCTCATCGGCTCCGCTAAGAATAGCTCCGCTCTCACATGCTGTTTCAAAAAGCGACGCGGTTTTAAGTGTTATGCAATTCAAATAGGAGTCTTTAGTCTGGCTCAGGCTGTATGCCAAAGATAGTTCATTCAATTGCCCGCTCGCTAAATCCATTATGGTTTCAGAAAATTTCTTTATAACACGAATATTATCAGTTTCACAAACCAGCGTAGCTGATTTTGCAAATATATAATCTCCTACCACAACTGCTGTATTGTGTCCCCATAATTTACTTATAGTGGCAATTCCCCTTCTAGTATCTGCTTCATCAACTGCGTCATCATGTACTAAGGTAGCAATATGAAGTAGTTCAACTGCAGATGCAAGAATTTCGGATTTTGAGCCGTCATTATCATGAAATTTTGAAGCAAGTAAAGTTACAATAGGTCTAATACCTTTACCAAGATTAGATAAAAGATGATTTATTTGATCAGATATATGAAAAGGCTCATTTTTTGCAATTGCGCTCAATATCTTATCCACCCCATCCAAATCATATGAAATAGGTTCTCGGACAAAATCTAATGCTTTATAACTTAAAGCCATTGAATTCCTTTAATTCCGAATACTTTGAAAAGCTGATTTTTAAACATTAATCCTCATCCTCTATTTCGATTTTTTTAAACAACGGCTTTGGTTTAGGCAAAACCGCACCACTTATTAAATCTTCAGGTTGCCAATTCCATCCGACTAAATCAATTTTATTATCATATCCAAGCATATTATGTAATTTTTGAGAAGTGAACGGCAAAAATGGATACAATGCAATTTTCAAGCAATTGAGTATTGCTATAGATACCCAAAGTGTTTTTTGTGTTTCATCAATCGAAGTTTTAACTGTATGCCAAGGCTTTTTGTTATCTAAGTATTGGTTTGTATTTCTTGCAATTTTCATCGCGGAATCTAGAGCCAATTTAAATTTACATGATTCAATATTTGAAGCCACATTTTTCAGTTCTTCATTTGCAAATTCTAATATTTGAATTGATTCAGGATCTAATTGTTCAGGTTTCTCTGGAATTATAGAATTAAAATTCCTATTTAACATACTTAATGTTCTGTGAACAAGATTTCCAAATGTAGCTACCAATTCATCATTGTTCAGTCTTTTGTATTGAGCCCAAGTGAAATCAGAATCGCTTGTTTCAGGCATTATCGCAGTTAAAACATACCTCAGAGGATCTGGCTCATATTTATCCAAATACTCTGGTAACCAAACTGCCCAATCCCTGCTAGTAGAAAATTTCAACCCTTCCAATTGCAAATATTCATTAGCTGGAACATCATATGGTAAATTAAGATTTCCATATTCAGTTAAAATAGCAGGCCATATTATAGTATGGAAAGGTATGTTATCTTTCCCCATAAAATAATAAGACTTTGAATTTCCTGTCCAAAAATCTTCCCAATTTCGGTTCTCTTTTGATTCAGACCATTCAATCGAAGCCGATAAATAACCTATAACAGCTTCAAACCATACATAAATGCGTTTATTTTCGTACCCTTCTATTGGGACTGGTATGCCCCAATCTATATCTCTTGTTATTGCTCTATCCTTTAACCCATTTTGCACATAAGCTTTTGAAAAATTTTTAACATTTGTTCTCCAATGACTCTGGGTTTCTAACCAATTTCCTAGGTAATCTTGGAAATTGGTTAATTTCAAGAAGAAATGTTCAGAATCTCTAAATTCAGGAGTATCAGAACATATTCCGCACTTAATATCTCTTAAATCTTGTGGGTCTAGAGTTCTTCCACAATTATCACATTGATCGCCCCTTGCTCCTTCAAAATCGCAATTAGGACAAATACCCTCTACATATCGATCTGGCAAAAACCTATTGTCATTCGGACAAAAAGCTTGAGACATGCTAGCTTTATATATATGCTCTTTTTCCAATAATGTATTAAATATATTTTGGACTACACTTGCATGGTTGTTAGTCCTAGTAGAAGTAAATAAATCAAAACTGATTCCAAATTTTTCCCAATTATTCAAAAATTCATTATGG
>CAYPYC010000098.1:0-4913 GCA_964414905.1 uncultured Dehalococcoidia bacterium | reverse complement strand
GCAGATATGTCCGCACTACCTGGATACAGGAGATTTGAGATATTAAGAAAAACTGCTGACCTTTTGGAAGAAAGAATAGAAGAGTTTGCAAAAATTATTACTCAAGAGGAAGGGAAAACAATCAATGAAGCCAGGGGTGAAGTTCAAAGGGCAGTTCAGACAATCAGTTTATCTGGAGAAGAAGCAAAACGGCTTTATGGCGAAACTATACCTTTAGATGGCGCACCTACATGGAGTGGACAATTTGGATTTACAATACGTATTCCTGTTGGAGTTGTGGCGGCTATAAGCCCATTTAATTTTCCATTGAACCTTGTTGCTCATAAAGTGGGTCCTGCTATAGCGGCAGGTAATTCTGTTATTGTTAAGCCTGCAACAGATACTCCATTATCTGCATTGAAATTAACTGAAATTTTACTGGAAGCGGGATTACCTGAAGAGGGTATTCAATGCATTACTGGAACTGGAGCAAGCATTGGAGATAGTTTAGTAGCTGATAAGAGAATTAGAAAAATCACATTTACCGGTAGCCAAGAAGTAGGCGAACATATTTGTAAAGTAGCAGGGCTAAAAAAAGTTACAATGGAACTTGGATCAAATTCTCCATTAATAATTATGCCTGATGCTGATATAGAAAAAGTAGCTGCAGCGACAATTTCAAGCGGTTTTTCCAATGCAGGACAAGTCTGTATATCAGCACAAAGAATAATAACTCATGAGAACATTTACAATGACTATTTGGATGAATTATCTGCTCAGGTCAAACAGATGAACGTAGGTGATCCACTTAATGAAACAACTTTAATGGGTCCAATGGTTAGGGCAGATGATGCATCTCGGGTCAATGACTGGATACAAAGTGCTGTACAATCAGGTGCAAGAACTTTAATCGGAGGAGAATATTCTGGAGCTGTGCATCAACCTACAGTTGTGGCAGATGTTGATCCAGATATGAAGATATCTTGTGAAGAATTATTTGGTCCTGCAGTAGCTGTGACCCCGTGTTCAGACATAGATCAGGCTATTGAATTGGCTAATGATACAAATTATGGGTTGAGCGCTGCAATATTTACGCAAGACATTGATTTAGCTATGAGATTTGCGAAAGATGTCCATTCTGGTAATTTGATGATTAATTCGGGCCCTCAATGGAGAACTGATCTGATGCCTTATGGGGGAGTGAAAGATAGCGGAATGGGCAAAGAAGGTCCTAAGTACGCAATAGAAGAGATGACTGAATTGAAAATGGTAGTATATCATCCTTAAAAATTGATAAAGTCAAGAATCACGAGTGTTGGATGCCAACAAAAATCAAAGAGAGGTTTTTTGCTATGAAAGCAGTTTCAAGGACCGTTGTACAACTTAAACCTGGGAAGAAAAGTGAAGCTGATGAATTCATGTTGGATAAAAGTGATGCTATTTCATTAATAGAAGGTCTTGTAAGCTGGGGTTATATTTACACTGGTGAAAACGAAATTACAGTTGTAGCTGTCTATAACGATAAAAGTAGTGCGGAGAACGCGACTCCATATGTAAATAAATTGTTATCTGATGTCACTCCATTGGTAGCTGCTCCCCCAGTACGCAATATTTATAATGCTCATTGGTATTGATCACTATGTTGGCTATCATAATTTTACTTAGTTAGAATCTGTTATAATGGTAATTAGATTTCGTTATAGGAATTATTAATGAACCAAACTAAATCACAAAAACCGTTGACCATAACTATAAGCCCCGAAGCAGTGGACCATGTTAGTCGTTTCGCTGAAAGTTCAGGTAAGACCGGATCTAATTTACGAGTTGCTGTAAAGGGTGGTGGGTGTTCTGGAATGACTTATATGCTCGATATTGTTGATGAACCTAATGAAGGTGACAAGGTGATAGAAGACAAAGGATTAAAATTATTTGTAGACAAAAAATCCTATGTTTTTCTTGCTGGAACAGTTCTTGAGTATTCAGGCGGATTGAATGGTAAAGGATTTGTTTTCAATAATCCTAACGCTAAAACAACTTGTGGTTGCGGAACATCGTTCAGCGTATAAATATTTGTTAAATCGATTATTTTCTACAAGTATAATTCCTAAATAATTTTATTTATAAAACAAATATGGTTGTGACATATTATTTCTTGAGTTTTTGTTTTGAATCAATTGACTGTCAATAAAGAAATCAAACAATACAAATCTTTGATTGAAAGCTGTGGTTTAATCCAGTTTAACAATATGGGTGTTTTACGTGCCAAAGGTGCTGATGTTCTAGATTTGATAGATAGGCTTTCAACTAATGACATAAGCAAATTAGAAGATAATGCTTGGATGGACACGGTATTTACAACGAATAAAGGTAGGATTGTAGCTCAGGTTAGATTACTAAAATCTTCGAAAGAAATTTTAATTTTATCTGATAGAAACATTTTAGATAAAATTATTGAATGGATTGATGTTTATACTTTTTCGGAAGATGTTGAATTTGAAAACATAAGTGAAAATATGGAAGTGTTTTCATTAATAGGCCCATCTTCTCAGATCATTATCCAAAAGATAATTGATGTATCTAATATTAACACTAATGTGGGTAGCTCTATTTCAACTAATTTAGATGAAAAGTATTTGACCTTAAATTTTGACCGAATTGGCAGTATACCTAAGATAGATTTGATATTAGATGAAGCTCATCATAAACATCTGGTTAAACTGACTGATGAGCAAAACATAGATGAAGTAACAGCCAATATTTATAACCTTTTACGCATTGAAAATAGGTCTCCGGTTCACGGCTCAGAATTGATTGATAAATATAATCCGTTGGAAGCAAACTTGTTAGGTAATATAAGTTTTAATAAAGGCTGCTACGTGGGACAAGAGGTGGTAGCAAGATTAAATGCCTATGATAAAGTAAGAATGCAACTAGTTTTTCTTTATATAGATAAAGATTGCAACCCTGAAAAAGATATGGTGATAATCTCTGATACTGATCAAGTAGGGGTATTAACCTCTTTTGAATTTTCTTCTTTTGCCGATAAATGGGTCGCATTGGCTTATATAAAGAAATCTAAATGTTTACCTCAAGGTGAATTTTATGTGGTAGAGGAAGGCGTGAAATTCAAATGTGAAATTGGAGATTTTGGATTAACAGATTAAGGCGTGTATTTAGGAGGCAATAATGAGATTCCTCCATCTATGACGATAGTTTGGCCTCTAATCATATTTGCATTTTTGCTGCATAGGAAATTAACTGCATCAGCTATATCTTGTTCACTAACCATTTTACCAACTGGATTATTTGAACCGGATTTCAGCATTTCTTCAGAGTTTGGGAAATGATCAAGTGCTCCAGTTTTAACATAACCACCAGCAATGGCATTAACTGAGATTCCTAATGGAGCCAGTTCAACCGCTAAATATCGCGTTACGGCCTCCAAAGAAGCTTTTGAAACGCCCACTGCAAAATAATTTTTGAGGACTATTTTACTCCCTAAACTAGTTAGGTTAACTATGCAACTGCCTGGTTGCATGTATTCGATTGATTCTTTTGTACAAAGCCATGGCGCCTTAGCATTGATATCCATGGTCCAATCCCAGTGTTTAGTTGTCAGTTCA
Source organism: uncultured Dehalococcoidia bacterium (assembly GCA_964414905.1). Lineage (GTDB taxonomy): Bacteria > Chloroflexota > Dehalococcoidia > Lucifugimonadales > OSU-TB39 > OSU-TB39. The sequence continues at coordinate 1,311 of CAYPYC010000098.1, read as the reverse complement.
GTTGCGGGTTTATTAATGCCAGAAGCAGCATTATTTATGAGATAGTCTATCCTACCGAATCTATCACCAACTTTTTTAAAAAAATTGGTGATATTTGATGGATCACCTAAATGAGCTTTAAGGTTAATGCACTCCACTCCTAAATCAAGAATGTCATTTAGTGTTTGGTTTGCAGCTTCCGTCTGACGGTAATAATTAAATGCGATATCTGCACCGTGGTTGGCAAAATTAAGCGCAATGGTTCGTCCTATACCTCTAGAACCACCAGTTATAACGGCAACCTTGCCTTTGAATTGTTTATATGTTTCCATTTGAAAATATTATGGCTGGGATTGATATATTAAACAGCCATTCCTCCGTCAACGCTGATTACTTGCCCAGTAATATATTTTGATTTTTCATCGGATAAATATAATACCAAATTTGATATATCATCAAGTTCTCCAAATTTGCCTTGAGGTATTGCACTCAGCCAGAATTCTTTTTGAGCATCAGTTAAAATCGCGGTGGTTTCTGTTTCCAAATAACCAGGGGTGACACAGTTTACAGTGATATTTCTTTTAGCTACTTCTTTAGCAACCGCTTTTGTAAAACCAATTATAGCTGCTTTTGAAGCTGTATAGTTTGATTGTCCCGGATTGCCTCTGAGGCCCACAACAGATCCAATATTTATTACTCGACCCCAACGTGTTTTTAGCATGGACTTTATTGCTGCTCTAGTGCAATAAAAAGTCCCATTCAAATTTGTACCTATAACATTATCCCATGCGTCATCTGACATTCTCACCAGTAGTTGATCTTGAATTATCCCTGCATTGTTAACTAATATATCTATTTTGCCCCAAGTTTGAATTATTTTATCCATCATATCCGTGACTTGAGCCAATGAAGAAACATCGGCCTGTACGGTTAAAGATTCCACCCCCATTGATTTAATTGTATCGCTAAGAATTTTTGCATCATCTTTTGAGGATTTATAATTGATAGCAACATTGATGCCGTTTTCAGCCAATTTAATTGCTATAGATTTACCTATGCCTTTAGCTGCACCTGTCACAAGAGCAAATTTGTCGGTTTGGTTGGAATTTTCCACATCAATCTCCAAGATATATAAATTATTTAATTGCAGATAATCCCGATTTTAATTTTGAAACAAGGTCTATTTCTACACACCATTTGGCTGTTTGTATAGCTCTTGAAACAGTATCGGATTTAGCTTTCCCATGCCCAATTATACTAACACCATCAACTCCAAAAAGTGGGCCACCTCCTTTAGTTTCGGCTACATTGTGCATGTTGTAAATTTCGCCA